>PMMB01000110.1 GCA_003165495.1 Gammaproteobacteria bacterium
TCGAGCGATTGGCGGCGTCGATTTACAAGCAGGGCGAGCTGCGAGCCAAGTCCGGCGACAGTGCGGCGGCGGTGGAGGACTTTTTACGCGTGTCGGCGTTGGCGCCCACCTCGAAGGTTCGCGCGAATGCGGATTTCGATGCGGCAGCGCTGCTCATCAAGGACAAGCAATGGGATCGGGCCATCGTCGTGCTGGTTGGCTTCCGCCGTAACTTTCCGCAGAGTCCGTTACAGGCCGATGTCACGCGCAATCTCGCGGTGGCATACACGGAATCGAATCAACCAGGCCAAGCGGCGGCGGAGTTCGAGCAAATTGCACAGACGCCCGGCGAACCGCCTGACGTGCAGCGCGAAGCCACCCTGCAGGCGGCGGATCTATACGACAAGGCCGCCAACACGACAAAATCACGCACCATGCTCGAGGCATTCGTGAAGCACTTTCCGCAGCCTCTGAATCCGGCGATGGAAGCGCGCAACAAATTGGGCTTGATTGCTGCAAAGGCCGGCGATACCGGGGCTCGCGACTATTGGCTCAAGGACATCATTGCGGCCGATCGTGCGGCGGGCGCGGCGCGCACCGATCGTAGCCGGGCCTTGGCTGCGAAAGCGACTCTGACTCTCGCGATCCCGGCTCGCGAGGAGTTCAGGCGTATTAAACTCGTGGTGCCGCTCAAGAAATCACTGGCCGCGAAACGCAAGGCGATGGAGGCGGCACTCAAGGCCTACGAACAAGCGGTGGATTACCAGGTGGCCGACGTCACTACCGCGGCGACCTTCGAGAGCGCCGAATTGTATCGGCAATTGGGCAAGGATTTGATGAGCTCGGAGCGGCCGAAGAATCTATCCAAGGATGAGTTGGAGCAGTACGACGTTTTGCTCGAGGAGCAGGCCTTCCCCTTCGAGGAGAAGGCGATCAAATTGCACGAAGTCAACGTGGCGAGAGCCAAAGACGGAACCGACGATGAATGGGTGCAGAAGAGCTTTGGCGCGCTGGCGCAACTCAATCCAGGCCGCTACGGCAAGGTGGAAATCGGTGAGCAGCAGGTCGAATCAATCGGCGCCGCTGCTGCATCCAGTGCCGCGCCAGTTCCAGAGCGAGCGGCGCAGCAATTCGCGGAGGCTCTGCAGCTCATGAAATCCGGGCGCAATTCCGACGCGGAACTAGAATTCAAAGAGCTGGTCGTCGAGTATCCGCAATTGTCGGGGCCGCAACTGAACTTAGGATTGCTGTACATGCGCGATTCGCGCTTGCCGGAGGCAGAGGTCACCTTCAAGGCCGTGCTGGAACACAACCCCGCCAATGCGGTGGCCGGCAACGAGCTCGGCATTGTCGAGCGCAAACTCGGCAGATTTACGGAAGCCGAAGCCGCCTATCGGCGTACGATAGCCGCTGAACCTAATTACGCTCCGGCGCATCTGAACCTAGGCGTGCTCTACGATTTGTACCTTGCACAGCCGCAAAAGGCGCTCGATGAATTCGAGCGTTACATCGAGATTGCCGGTGATAACAAGCAAGTCGCCGGCTGGGTGGTGGAATTGCGCAAACGCGTCGGCGCGCCGGCACCGGCGCCGGCGCCAAAGAAGGAACCTGCATGAAAACCGCGATCAGAGCCTTGAGTTTGATGGTGCTGTATTGCGCCGTGTCGGGCATGGCAGTGGCGCAGCAGCAGACAACACCGCCCGCGGCGACGCCGGCTTCGCCTTCGGTAAAACCTACAAAGACGACCGCGCAGTCCGAGGCTGGTCACCCGGCGCCCGGGCCTGCATCGGGCCAGAAATCAGTCGCCAAAATCGACAGGCTCGAGTTGGGCACGGCGACCGTAACGGGCGACCGTGAGCAGCCGAAGGTCATGTATATCGTCCCCTGGAAAAGATCGGATATTGGCGATCTGGCCGGCAAGCCGATGAATAGCCTGGTGGATGAAATTCTTGCACCGGTCGATCGGGATGTGTTCAAACGCGAGGTGGTTTATTACCACGCTGTGCAAGCAGACGCGTCTCAAAATGGTGCGCCGCCTAAACCGGCGCAGCAGGGTGAGAAGTAAGTCATAGCCGATTTTACGGAATCTGGTTGAATCTCAAGTTCGGAGCGGATGGGCATTATTTAGGAGCGCGCAGATGAATTTCATGAATTCGGTGGTCAATTTCTTCAAGGACGGTGGGTTATTCCTATACCCGCTGGCCTTGATATTCGTGGTCGGCGTATCGATCGCCATCGAGCGATACGTGTATTTGACCCGCGAGACTCTGCGCAACCGCAGTCTGTGGGATGACCTGGTGCCCGCTTTGAGCGCCGGTAACTTCAAACAGGTGGTGGGCCTGACGCAGAACTCGAAGGCGTCGATTGCCACGATTCTGAATTACGGTGTGGCCCGGGTCGCGAGCGCGCGCCGTCGCGACGACATCGAAAAGGCCATGGACGAGAGCCTGCTCGAGGTCATCCCGCGCATCGAGAAGCGCACTCACTATCTGTCGTCGTTGGCCAACGTCGGCTTGTTGATCGGTTTGCTCGGCACCATCACCGGCCTGATCGGCGCCTTCAGTGCCGTGGCGACCGCGAACCCGGCAGAGAAGGCCAGCTTGCTGGCCGCGGCCATCTCGGTAGCGATGAACAACACCGCATCGGGTTTGGGGGTTGCGATCACACTGCTCACGGCGCACATGTTTCTCGAATCCAAGACCACGTCGTTGATCGACAGTTTGGAGATCGCGTCGGTGAAATTCTTGAATTCCATCACCGAGCGTCAATCCGACCGGCCGTTGCATGAGCCGACGGCTCCGGCGGCGCCCACGGCGCGGGCTCCGGCCGCTGCTCGCGGCAACATCTAGGGTTATGACTCGCTAGGATGGTGCTCCAACCATGAAGTCAAAGTCCGCGCGCCTCGTCCGACGCAATCACGACCGCTATCACCACGGGCGTGACGACCTTAACATCGTGCCGATGATCGACATGATGGTGATCTTGGTGTTCTTCTTGATTTTCACCGCGGTGTTTTCCAAGACGAATATCCTGCAGCTGAATCTGCCCGCCAGCAGCAATGCCGCGCCGCTCGACTTGCCCAAGGGCCTGAAGCTCGAAGTCATCATTCGTCCCAATGACATCGTCGTCAACGACCGCAACTCGGGTCCGCTCAAGACTCTTGTCAACACGGCGAGCGGCTATGATTTGGATAATCTGTCGGAATTCATGCGCAGGATCAAATCGCAGTTTCCGCAAATGACCGATGCCACCATCTTGCCGGGTCCGAATATCACCTACGATACCTTGGTCCAGGTCATGGACACGGTTCGCGTATATCAGCTGCCGGTGGCGCCGTTTTCCAAGGCCGAGCTCTTTCCGGATATCGCCATTGCGGATGCGCCCATATGACCTCTTACCGAATCAAACGCCATCGACAACGGAGACATGGCGCGAATAGTTACGCGCTGATTCCGTTCATCGACATGATGACCATTCTGGTGGTGTTCCTGCTGGCGCACACGGCCGAGGTGGACATTCTGCCGAACACCAAGAACATTTCGATTCCTCAGTCGTTGTCCGATCGCAAACCGAGTGCTGCCGTGGTCGTCATGATCACCAAGGACTCGGTGTACGTGGACGGTCAATTGGTCGGTTCGGTGAGCGCCGTCGTCGCCAATCAGGGGCCTTTTTTCGCGCCGCTCAAGACCGCCTTGATGGCGCAAAACGAGCGTAGTCTGCGCAGTGCCGAGCAAACCGACATCGCCAAGCGCGAAGTCACCATCTTGGGCGACAAGAGCACGCCGTATAGCGTGCTGAAGAAGATCATGCTGACTTGCAGCGAAGCCGAATACGGCAAAGTGTCTTTCGCCGTGGTCGAGCGCGAAAGGGCGGCGACTTAAATGGCGGCCGCTAACCCCGTGCAACGCACTCCCACCGTACTGCCGCCGTACTACCGGCGCTATGAATTGCCGTGGTCCCCGTCGGAGGAAATGGAACGGCGCTTTCGCGCCATTCTGCGCAATCTCGCCATCGTGTTCGGGATTTTCGCGGTCCTTATGCCTTTTCTGCCGCGGCATGTGCTCGTCGTGAACACCGATTCATTGCCCGAGAGAGTGGTGCAGCTGGTCATGGAGCCGCCGCCGCCACCCCCGCCCCCGAAGCCGGAGAAACCGGTCGAGAAGGCGCCGGTCACGCCTAAGCCGCCCGTGGATCCGCGAATCAAAGCATCGAAGAGCGGGCTGCTCGCGAACCTGGACGACCTCGCGGCCTTGCGGGATCAGGTAGACTTGGATAAATTCGCGAAAAATCAGCCGAAGACGACTGATCCGGGAGATGTCAGCGTGGTGACGCGAAGTATCATTACCTCAAAGGCCGGCGGCACCAGCGGCGGCATCAGCGCTCCGACCAGCAGCGGCCTCGCGGCGGGTTCAGGCTCGCTGCGCGGCATCTACACGACGCAAGTGAAGGACCCTAACTTGGGCGCATCCGGTCAAGCCACGCGCGCAGGCGGCAGCGGCAAGGCTTCGCGCAGCGCGGACGAAATTGCGTTGGTGTTCACCAAGAACAAGGGTGCGATCGATGCCATGTATGCGCGCGCCCTGCGCGACAGCCCGGCGCTGCAAGGCAAAGTGGTGCTTGAATTGACCATCGCCCCGTCCGGCGACATCACCGCGGCGCGCATCATTTCGACGGATCTCAACGACAAGGAATTCGAGAGCAAATTGCTGGCGCGCATTCGCCTGTTCAAGTTCGACGCCAAGGACGTTGCGACGCTGACGGCCACCAAACCCATTGATTTTTTCCCCGCCGGATGAACATCCAATCGGAAATCGAGTTCTTCAGCGACTTAGCCCTGGTCGACAAGGCTCGATTCGTCACGCGCTTGATGTTCGAAGTCGCCGAAGAGGCCAAGGTGGGCGGCGGCGACGACGCGGTGAGTCTGCGATTCGCGAATGAAATCAATCAGCGTTTGGCGCGCTTCGCTTACCAGATATTGGGTGAAGATCCCGCGCGCCCGCAGGATGATGTCGTCATTCGCATGCTGTTGGGCACGCGTGCCGACAAGAACGCGCAGCGCATCATGCAGAACGCCTACCGCCGCGTCCTCACCAACTTCGAGAGCTTCGATACGACCGTATTGCTCAACCCTCGTTGAGAAATCGCAGCCCGGCGCTCAAGCGGCCGGCTCCTCGGGCTGAGCGGCGTCGGTTTCGAACAGATGCAGAAGTTGTTCGGCGGATTCGCGGGTGGTCTGCATAAACTTGCTTTCGTCATCCCTCACCGCCTGCTGCTTCGCCATGGTTGCCTCGTCGTGAGCGCGGAATTTGCGGACCGTTTCTATCGCCTTTGATTTCGACAGTCCCAGTGTCTCTAGAACCTTTTCGGACATCTCCAGACTGGACACCAGGGTCTCGCGAATCGTGTAACGCACGTCCAAATCCATCAGCCGAAACGCATGCTGGCGATTGCGTGCACGCGCAAAAATCTTCAAATGCGGAAAATGCTTGCGAATCAATTCCGCGGTTCTCACCGAGGCCTCGGCGTCATCGATGGCGAGCACGAAGACTTCGGCATTCTCGGCGTGCGCGGCCCGCAGCAATTCCAAGCGTGAGGCATCGCCATAGAAAACCTGGTTGCCGAAACGGCGCAGAAAGTCGACCTGAGTCTGATTAGCCTCGAGCGCGGTGAAGGCGATTTTCTTGGCGCGCAGGATGCGACCGACGATTTGTCCGAAGCGACCGAAACCCGCGATGATCACTTTGGGGTAGAGTTCGCCCGGCGTATCGAACGGTCGACCATCCGTTTCTTTCTTTTTGAACAGGGCATCGTGCACCACCAGCAGCAACGGGCTCAAAATCATCGAACCGGTCACTACCAGCACCAGAAGTTCGGCGATTTCGGTATCCATGATGCCCAGCGTAGCGCCAAGACCGAACAGTACGAACGCGAATTCGCCGCCGGACGGAAGACTGAATGCCAGGCCGCGGCTGGCCGCGGTAGGAAGCCCCGAGAGTCGCCCGATCGCCCGCAGCACGGCGACCTTCAGCAGCATGAAGCCGAGCGTCAGGCCGACCAGAGTCATCGGTTTCTCGAGCACCAACCCCAAGTTGGCCGACATTCCGACCGAGATGAAGAACAGGCCCAGAAGCAAGCCCTTGAACGGCTCGATGTCGGCCTCGAGTTCATGGCGAAATTCACTGTCTGCGAGCAAT
The DNA here is from genome assembly GCA_003165495.1 of Gammaproteobacteria bacterium. Classification (GTDB taxonomy): domain Bacteria; phylum Pseudomonadota; class Gammaproteobacteria; order Steroidobacterales; family Steroidobacteraceae; genus Bog-1198. The sequence goes on from PMMB01000110.1 coordinate 6,174, forward strand.
ACGCCGGCCAAAAAGGCGCCCAATGACAAGGACAGCCCCACTTGATTGACGAGCAGCGCGGTTCCGATGACGACCAGCAGACCCGCGGCCGTGAAGGCCTCGGCGACGCGCGTCGCGGCGACGATCCGCAGCATAGGGCGCAGCACATAGCGCCCGCCGAAGATGGCTGCGCCAAGCACGGCGATGAACTTGACCACCAGCCAGCCGCCCGGGCCCGTGGTTTTGGCAGCGGCGACCCCCAATAGCGGCAGCAACGCGAGCGCCGGCAGGACTGCAATGTCCTGAAACAGTAAGATGCTGAATGCGGAGCGGCCGTATTGAGAATGGAGTTGTCCTCGTTCGGCCAATAATTGCAGCACCAGCGCCGTGGACGACATCGAGAGACCGAAGCCAATGATGAGCGCGGAGCCTCTAGTTTGCTCGAAGCCGAAGTACGCGGCCGAACCGATCCCTAAGGTGGTCACCAGCACCTGTGCCAGTCCCAATCCGAAGATCGATTTGCGCATCACCCACAGGCGCGAGGGCTGCAGTTCGAGGCCGATGACGAACATCAGGAGTACGATGCCGAACTCCGCAATATGCTGCGTGGTATCGATCTTGCTGATTAACCCAAGACAGCCGGGACCGATGATGATTCCGGCGGCCAGGTAGCCGAGTACCGAACCCAATTTAAAGTAGCGGAATATCGGGATTGCGATGACCGCCGCGGCGAGAAATATAGCCATCTGCGCCAACAAGCTCATAATATTTCTCCGTGCACTCTTGAGAGCCTAGCATTATGTATCGCCAAAGCATTCAATTTCCCATCAAGGACGCAGGCTTACGCGAGGACGTGCATGCCTTGGGTGCCTTGATCGGAGAGATACTTCGCGACCAAGGGGGTGAGGAATTCTTCGATCTCGTGGAAGGCGACCGGCTCGCGGCAATTCTGCGGCGCGAAGGCGACGCCGCGGGCGGGGCCGAGTTACAACGGCGCACGATGGGTCGATCGCCGTCGGCAGCCACCGACTTGACGCGTGCGTTCTCGATATGGTTCCAAGCGGTGAACACGGCGGAGAAGGTGCATCGAGTTCGCCGCCGCCGCCAATATCTCAACGACTCCAGCACATCGCAGCCCGGCGGCATTGCGGATTGCATCGCGCGATTGCAGCGCGACGGCGTGACGCTTACCCAAGCGTTGGAATTGATTGCCTCCATGAGCATCGAGCCGGTGTTCACGGGGCATCCGACCGAGTCGACCCGCCGCACGATCTTGCGCAAGCAGCAGCACATCGCACAGGACTTGCTCGATCGACTCAACCCGGCCTCGACTGCCGGCGAATTGG
>PMMB01000309.1 GCA_003165495.1 Gammaproteobacteria bacterium
GTACAGCAGCAGGAAATTGAACGTCGCGATACAGCCGGTGGAGAAAGCCAGTCCGCGATGTCCCCAGCCCAACCGGAAGGTGAATATCCAGTTCAGTAGCAGATTGAGCGCTACCGCGAGGAAGCTCACGAGCATCGGTGTCTTGCGCCTGTCGAGCGCGTAAAACGCGTTCACCAACACCTTGAGCGCGGCGTATCCGGCAAGCCCGATGGCGTAGAATCGCAGTGCACCGGCGGCCTGTGCCGCCTGATAGGCATTGAATTTCCCGTGCTGATAGAGAACGGAAATGATCGGCTCGGCGAGCATGATGAGTCCGACCGTCGACGGGATCGTGAGCAGAAGCGCCAAGCGCATCGCGCGCGCAAGCTCGGCGCGAAACGCGGTCATTTGACCGGCAACCACCAAGCGCGACAGCAGCGGCAATGTGACGGTACCCAGCGCGACGCCAAACAGACCCAGTGGCAGCTGCATCAATCGAAACGCGATCGAGAGCCAGAAGATAGGTCCATCGCCGAGCGTTGAGGCAAACATCGAATTGACCAGTACATTGAATTGTGTGGTGCTGGCGGCGATCACCGAGGGACCCATCAGCAATAGGATTGCCTTCACTCCAGCATCACGCCATCGAAAATCAGGCCGGAAGCGATATCCGAGCCGCGCCAGCGACGGCAGTTGGACGGCGAGCTGCAGCGCGCCGCCTAAAACCGTGGCCAGCCCTAAGCCGACAAGCGCGCGCGGACCGAAGTGGGGGTCGATCCAGAAGCCGAGAGTCACCCCGCCGACGATCGATCCGATATTGAAGAAACTCGATGCCATCGCCGGCATTCCAAAGACGCTTTTGGAATTGAGCATCCCCATGATCAAGGCGGCGAGCGACACCAAGAGAATGAACGGAAACATGATGCGGGTCAGTTGTGCGGTCAGCGCCGCCTTCTCTGGGTCGAAGCCCGGCGCCAATGTCGCCACCAACTGGACCGAAAACACCATCCCGGCGATGCATAAGACACCCAGTACCACGGCCGTCAACGTGGCTACTTTGTTCGCCAGACGCCATGCAGCGTCGTCGCCGCCGCGCGCAATGGTTTTGCTGAAAGTGGTGACGAATGCCGTCGACAGGGCGCCTTCGGCGAACAGATCGCGCAGCAGGTTCGGAATGCGAAACGCGGCCGTAAAGGCGTCCATCGCGCCGCCGCCGCCAAACAGGGCGGCAAAAATCTGCTCGCGCGCGAGCCCCAGCAGCCGGCTACACATCACCGCGAGGCCGATGATCCCCGCCGCCTTGGTATTCAGCTTCTCGGTACGGTCATCCGGGGCGATGGCGGCGTCGGGAATCGATGACGGATCGTTCATTGATAGGCAGCTTACCTAACGCCGCTCGCCACGTCGTGGCGGTCATCGCTACGACGGTTATTTTCCATCAGCGCAGTGGCGTCAGCCTACGGCCGCAGCCTTCGCCTTTGCCACCTCGGCGATGACCTCGTCCGCGACACTACGCGGCACGGGCTCGTAATGCGAGAACTCCATCGTGTAGGAGGCACGGCCGCTCGTCATGCCGCGCAACTGTCCGATGTAGCCGAACATTTCCGACAGCGGCACATTCGCCACCACAGCGATGTTGGTGCCGCGCTCCAACTGATCTAGGATTGCGCCGCGGCGGCGATTGATGTCGCCGATCACGTCGCCGAGATAGTCACCCGGCGTCACCGTCTCGACTTTCATCACCGGCTCCAACAAGATCGGGCCGGCCTTGCGAATGGCTTCGCGAAAGCAGGCTTTAGCGGCGATTTCGAAGGTAAGCGCGTTGGAATCGACGTCGTGGAAACTACCGTCGATCAGCGTCGCGCGGAAATCCACCGTCGGATAATGGGCGAGCACGCCGTCTTCTTTCTGAATCTTCAGACCTTTCTCGACCGAGGGTACAAACTCTCTCGGCACCGAGCCGCCGACGGTTTCATCCACGAACTCGAAGCCGGCACTGCGTTGCAGCGGCTCGAAAACAATCCACACTTCGGCGAACTGGCCGGAACCGCCGGTCTGCTTCTTATGGATGTACTGTTCGGTCAACTTCTTCGTGAAGGTCTCGCGATACGCAACCTGCGGCTCTCCCATGATGCCTTCAACACCGAATTCGGTGCGCATGCGGTCCAGCGTAACCTCCAAATGCAGTTCGCCCATGCCGCGCAAGATGGTTTGCCCTGTTTCGCGGTCGGTCTCCAGATGCAGCGAGGGATCGGCGCGGACCATTTTGCCGAGCGCAGACCCGAATTTCTCCTGTTCGGCCTTGACCTTCGCCTTCACCGACACGCTGATGACGGGGTCGGGAAAACGCATACGCTCGAGAACCACCGGGTTGGCGGCATCGCACAGCGTGTCGCCGGTCTCGGTATCCGCCAAAGATACCAGCGCGATGATGTCGCCGGCGCGAGCTTCGTCCACCGGATTGGCTTCCTTGGCGAACATTTCGACCATGCGGCCGATTTTTTCGCGCTTGCCGCGGGTGGAATTCTGAACCGAGGCGCCCTTGGTCAACACGCCGGAATACACGCGGATGAAGGTGAGAGCGCCATAAATGTCATTGATGACTTTGAAGGCCAGGGCCGAGAAGGGCTCGTCGTCCGAGCACTTGCGCTCGCCGATAGGCTCGCCGTCGGCATCGACCGTTTTGATCGAGGCAACATCGGTCGGTGCCGGCATATAATCGACGACCGCGTCGAGCACCTGCTGCACGCCTTTGTTTTTATAGGACGAACCGCACAGCACCACGGTGAATGCAGAGTGCACGGTTCCTTTGCGCAGCGCTCGGCGCAACACCTCGGCCGACGGCACAGTGCCGTGCGTGAGGTAGGCTTCCATCGCCTCATCGTCCTGCTCGAGACAAGTATCGACCAATTCCGTGCGGTATTTGAGGACATCGCCCAGGAGCTTTCGATCACTCGGCGTAGTAATGTGCAACTTATCGGCGAGATCGGGTGTCACATCGAGGCTCTGCCAATGAGCGTCCTTGTCGTCCGAATCCCAGACCAAGGCCTTCATCTCGACCAGATCGACCATGCCCTTGAAATTTTCTTCCGATCCGATCGGAATCTGCACGGGCAGCGGGCGCGCGCCCAGGCGCTTCTTGATCATGTCCACACAGCGCAAGAAATTCGCGCCGCTGCGATCCATCTTGTTCACATAACAAATGCGTGGAACGCCGTAGTTGTCGGCCAGGCGCCAATTGGTTTCCGATTGCGGCTCCACGCCGGCGACTCCGTCGAACACCACGACGGCACCGTCCAAAACGCGCAAGCTACGATTGACCTCGATCGTGAAATCGACGTGTCCAGGGGTATCGATGAGATTGATTTTCTTTTCGCGCCAAAAAGCGGACACCGCCGCGCTTTGAATCGTGATGCCGCGTTTCTGTTCCTGCTCGAGATAATCGGTGGTCGTCGACGTTTTCAGATCTTTGGTATCGTGAATGTCGATGATGGTGTGCTTACGCCCGGTGTAATACAGGATGCGCTCGGTCGTCGTCGTTTTGCCGGCGTCGACGTGGGCGATGATGCCGATATTGCGGATATCGGAAAGGGGCGTTGTGCGGGGCATAGCAAGGTTCCGTGGCGTCAAAACCGCATAGTCTGACACGGCACGGGGTACGTGTCGAAAAATTCGAATCGCCATTGTAGCCGAGGCNNCTATATCCGCGGCCCTCGAGACACGCCGCTTGCGCTCGAAAGTAGTCCGAACGGTTGCCGGGCGCCGTCCCACCCCCCGCCTGCGTAGGGTCGAACCCGGTTTGGCCGGCGGCCCAGCGATGGCACTCGAACGTATCCTTCCCCTGCTGCTCTTGGCTCTGACCGTTCTTGGGGTACGCAATGAGCCCCGATACGACCGGCGATTGCGCCGCAGCCTGACTTTGAAGCTCGGGCGGCGGACTCACCGTTTCGTATTGGTTGACCGTGCCGTTCCAACGATAG
>PMMB01000347.1 GCA_003165495.1 Gammaproteobacteria bacterium
ATGGAAATTGTGATATCGTGACCAGTATAATTCAATGCACTCCAGCAGATGAGTGCTCACCGGTCCGTATTGGGTCCTTAGGGTCGGTAGTGGCCGAAATTAGCACCATTGCGCAGCGGTTACTGCAATTCTCCCCTGACGCGATGCTCGTCGTGGACGAGCAGGGCATTATTCGGTATTCCAATGAAACCTCCAGCACCTTGTTCGGGTATTCGCCCGAGCAGCTCATCGGTCGGCCGATCAAACTGTTGATTCCGGAACGATTTCATATGCCTCACGGGGCGCACTTGGCGAGCTATGTGCGCCAGCCGACCAGTCGCGAAATGGGAGCGCGGATCAGCGATTTGTTCGCCCGGCGCGCCGACGGCACTGAATTTCCTGCCGGCATTCGCCTCGCGCCGTTTCGCGATGGTGATCAAAGTTTCTTCGCAGCTGCGATTCGCGACATGACCGAGCGCCGTGCGATCAGCGACGCGCTCGTGGCCGCGCGCGAGGAAGCTGATCGGGCAAATCGTGCCAAGAGCCGCTTTCTGGCGACCGCGAGTCACGATCTGCGCCAACCTTTGCAGGCGATCCGCCTGATCAACGCCTCCATGCAGAAGCTAACGCAGCAATCCCCGGAATTGAGCGATCTCGTGCGCCACCAGGATGCGGCCATCGACACTGCGTCCCGGCTGCTCAACGCGCTGCTGGATATCAGCCGCCTAGAATCGGGGGCCATTGACCCGCAACTGTCACCGGTCAGCCTGGCTACCGCATTTGAGGATCTCGCGCGGGAGTTTGAGCCCGCAGCCGTCGCGAAGCATCTAAAGCTGGGATTTGCGGATACTCAGGTCGTGATGTCGACGGATCGCACGCTATTTACTCAACTCTTGCAGAATCTGATCGGCAATGCGCTCAAATATACCGAGCAGGGCTACGTGCGAATATCGCAGACAATCGACCCCGAGGCGCTTGTGCTCAAAATCGAGGATTCGGGGGTGGGCATTCCGCAAGATAAACTGGAACGCATTTTCGACGAGTATTATCAGATCGGCCCGCAGGGTACGCAGCGGCTGGGCGTTGGCCTGGGTCTTGCCATCGTCCGCGAGGTGTCCCGATTGCTCGGCTATTCGGTCGCGGTTTCCTCAACCCTGGGCGAGGGGAGCTGCGTAAGCGTGCGCATACCGCGGCATCGGCTGCTGTCCGAAACCGAGACACCGGTGCGCCAGGATGCGGATATTTCGACGACAAATGGGCTGTCCAGGTGCCGATTGGTACTGCTCGAGGACAATGACTCCGTGCGTATGGCGACCGAATTATTTCTGACCCTCGAAGGCTTTGCAACGTACACGGCTGCCACCGTTGCGGAAGCGGAGAGCCTGTTAGTCGACATGCAGCCGGGCGATGTGTTCATCGCGGATTATCATCTCGACGGAAAGTTGACCGGACTCGACGTTCTTCAACAACTGCGCCGCCAGCAAGGCCGCGACGTCCCGGCTATCCTGCTGAGCGGTGATTTGCAGTCCATGATGCGAGTCGTCAAGACGTCCATTCCGAACTGCCGTTTTCTTAGCAAGCCGGTCGATACAAAGGCATTGCTCTCGGCCATTGCCGAACTCAGCGGAAGTTAGGGCGCAGATAACCCTTGCCTAGTAGGCATTACAGAGTGCTGTTCGTTTGCCTCGGCAATATCTGCCGCAGTCCGACGGCAGAGGGAGTATTTCGGCAGCTGCTGGAGCAAGAAGCGCCTGGATTGCAAGTGGAGGTTGATTCTGCGGGAACCGCTGACTACCATGTCGGCGATCCCCCCGATTTACGCAGTCAACGCGCGGCCCTAAGACGCGGCATTGATTTGAGCGATGCGCGTGCACGGCAGGTCACAATCGACGACTTTGCGCGTTTCGATCTCATCCTGGCGATGGATCGCGACAATCTGCGCGAGCTCGAGGCCATGCTTCCTGAGCGCTCCCGCGCCCGGGTGCAGCTCTTCCTGGAATACGCGCCGGATTTGGGCCGGCTGGAAGTGCCCGACCCTTATTACCGCGACGCGCGCGGCTTCGAGGAGGTGCTGGATTTCTCCGCCGCCGCCTCGCGAGGATTGCTCGCTGCCTTACAGAAAGTTGCGTAGCAGCCAGTAAATACCGCCGGCGAGTGCGATCGAGACCGGCAGCGTGAGCACCCAGGCCATCAATAAATTGCGCACCGTTGCCCACTGCAAGCCGGAATGATTCGCCACCATCGTCCCCGCTACGCCTGATGACAATACGTGCGTGGTGCTGACCGGTAAGCCATACATTTCGGCGGCACCGATAGTGGCCATTGCAACGATTTCCGCTGAAGCACCCTGCGCGTAAGTTAAATGGGTCTTGCCAATTCGTTCACCCACCGTAACGACGATGCGCTTCCACCCGATCATCGTGCCCAACCCTAAGGCGATGGCAACAGCGACTTTGACCCAACTCGGAATGAACTTTGTCGAGTGGTCGAGTTGCTTCTTGTATGCATCGAGCACCATTTTGTCGGCGTCCGATACATTCAGCGATTTGGTTTTGCTCGTGAAACGCAGGCCTTCGCTCACCAGGTACATGTTGTTGCGGATATTAACCATGGACCCGGCAGGAACCTTGTCCATTGAATGATACTGGTCGACTTGTTTCGAAATCGATTCCGCAAGCGCGGCGAGCGCCGACAGGCCCTGTGGAGTCACGGAGCGAAGGCGCACTATGTCCATGGCCGCTGCATGTGGGTCGGCCGGCGCCGCGCCATGGCTGTAGCGCGACAGCGCGGTCTGCGCCTGCGAAGAGACCGCGACGAACTTGCTGACATCTTCCTCGTGCATCGTGCGATTGAGCGCGTAGGCCGTCGGAACGGTGCCGATGAGGATCAGCATGATGAGTCCCATGCCTTTTTGGCCGTCGTTTCCGCCGTGGAAAAAACTCACGCCCGTGCAGGTTAGAATCAGCAAGCCGCGGATCCACAAAGGCGGCGGCTTATTGCCCTCAGGCTCTTTGTACAGCGCAGGGATCCTAATCGTTGCCTTGAGCATGGTCAGCAGCAAGAAGGCCGCGCTGAAGCCAATCAACGGTGAAACGAGCAGCGTTTCGCCGATTTTGGTTGCTTGACTCCAATCCACGCCGCTCGTACCGGAGGGATTCGCCGCCATCAGCTGGTTCATGAGCCCGACGCCGATGATGGACCCGATCAGGGTATGCGAACTCGACGACGGTAGACCGAAATACCAAGTGCTCAAATTCCATAGGATGGCGGCAATCAACAGCGCGAACACCATGGCAAAGCCGGCGCCGCTGCCCACTTGCAGAATCAATTCCACCGGCAATAGCGAAACAATGCCGAAAGCAACGGCGCCGGTCGAGAACAACACGCCCAAAAAATTGAAGAAACCGGACCAGACGACGGCAAGATTGGGCGACAATGAATTGGTGTAGATTACCGTGGCGACCGCGTTCGCGGTGTCGTGGAAACCATTGACAAATTCGAATCCCAAGGCGATCAACAGCGCAATACCAAGCAATATATATGGATAGGCTCGTGTATCGCGGACCACCGACAAGTCACTCGCCAAGTGGATGCCGGCATATATGATCCCGGCGATGACCACGACGGCCGCCAGGACATTGAACCAGGGATTGGATTTTTGCCCAATGAGTGTCGAAGCCGCGGGTGCGTGGCCGATCCCGCGGGGCGCTTGATTGATCGCCTCGATATTCGACATGCCGTGCCCCGCGTAAACAGTTTGGCGTAACTCATGATTTATAGATCTGTAATATGACGATGAAATGACAACCCAGGCCTTTTGATGCCATTCACCATATCCCACGCCGCTGTTGTGCTGCCTTTCTCGCGCTTGCTTGTGCGGTGGCGGCTGTTGTCCGCGGTCGTCATCGGCGCCATGGTTCCTGATTTCGGGCTGTTCTTTCCCTGGCGCATGCCCCGCTTCGAGACGCACAGCGCCATGGCGTTGTTTATTTTTTGCGTGCCGGTGGGCGTGGCCACCTATTGGGTCTTCCAATATCTGATCAAAACGCCGCTATTGGAGGTGTTACCCGAGGGCGCGTATGCGCGGTGGCGTCCGTTTTCCTCTCCTGCGGATTTCGGCAGCATCCGCCAGTGGGTTTTGGCTGCTTGCGGGGTGTTTGCGGGAGCGGTGACACACCTGGTGTGGGATGCATTCACTCACGAAAATGCACGCGGTGTTCGCATGATCCCCTGGCTCGAAGAGCCGGTCGTCGACATCGGCAGCCATCGTATGGCCGGGGTCAGGCTGATGCAGGATGGCAGTTCGTTGATCGGACTGGTTATCGTGCTGGGGTTGGTTTGGTATGGCCTGCGCCGCGGCCGCGAGCAGCCGGTACCGACCCGGCCTTTGCGGTCAGCAGAGCGTCGGATATGGGTACTGACCTACGTGGTCGCCGCCATTGCCTTGAGCGCCGCCTGGTGGCCTGCTGGGCACTCTATTAAGGGGCTTGTGACCGGCACTGCAGTGGCCGCCCTGCGCGGCCTTGCCACGGCACTGTTGTGTGTCAGCTTGGGCCTAAGCTGGCGTCTGCGCGCGCTTCGCTACCGGTCGTCCGGACCGGTGCGCTGAGCGTCGCTCGGACCGGACGACCACACGACATATTTGTTGTCGGTGCCGGTACTCGAGGCCGGTGCTTCGGGGGGACGCGCCGGCGGTGCCGAATCTCGGGCCGGTGAGGCCGTTTCCTGAGGCGTAGGCGCGGCCGGTCGCTCGCGCGCCGCTTCGAAGGGTGCCGGTGAATCGCCGCCGTCACTGCCTTCGCCGGTGCCCGGGCCCTGGCTTGTCCCTTGATTTGCGCCCGCGCTATTGGTGGCGTTTTCCCCACCCTCGCGTCGACCGCGACCGCGTCGCCGCCGACTTCGCCCGCCGCGCTCACTGCGCTCATTGCTGGAGCGCTCGCCACCGGCTCCGGCATCCCCGGAACGTGGCTCGCCGCCGCGCGCTTGGCTGTCGTTGCGCGGTGGCGGGTCGTTGCGCGGCGTTTGATCCGGGCGCTGCGCTTGTTCTGGGCGGGGTGCCTGGTCCGCACGCGGTGCCTCCGGCCGGGGTCCACTTGAATTGCGCTCTGCTTGCCCGCCGCCTTCGGGGCGACGCGGAGCGGAATCGTTGCGATTCTCGCCGCGCGGGCGCTGGTCGCGCCGCGGGTCCCGAGGTCCGTCGCGCCGCACGTCGCGATTTCGGTCACGGTCGCCACGGTCGCGATTGCGATCTCGGTCTCCGCCGCCGCTGCCACCGCTACGATAGCGATCGTGACGCGCATCGCGATGCGCTGGCCGATCGCGTTGGGTCTGCGCTGGCGAGGACGGGGTCGCTTTATCGGCAGCGCTTGCGCCGCTGCCGAACAGCCAACGCCAAAGGCGTACCAACGCACCCATTTGCGGAGCCGCTGCCGGCGCCGGTGCGGGGGCGGGCACGGGCATCGGTACGATGGGCGCCGCCGATGCCGGCAAAATGCTGGGAACCAGGGGCACGTCGCCTTGCGGTTTCTTGTCGCGATTTCCGATATTTGAATCGTCGACGCTGGGCTGATCGGCCAGTTGATAGCTGACGGTGGTATTTTCCGGCAGCTCCTTTTCGTCGTCGCGGATTCGCCGCAGCACGTAGGCCGGCGTCTGCATGTGCGGATTCGGCACGATCACGAGCGACACCTTGTCGCGCGATTCGATTTGATTCAGCCAATCGCGCTTCTCGTTGATGAGGTAGGTCGCGACATCGACCGGCACCTGGGCGATCACTCTGCCGGTTCGCTCCTTGCGCGCCTCTTCGCCGATCAAGCGCAACAACGCGAGCGACATCGATTCGACGCCGCGTATCGTGCCCATGCCGCTACAGCGCGGGCAGTTGATATGCGTCGTTTCGCTCAAGGCGGGCCGCAGGCGCTGACGCGACAGCTCGAGCAAGCCAAAGCGCGACAGGCGTCCAAGTTGGATGCGCGCGCGATCCATCTTGACCGCGTCTCGCAGCATGTCTTCCACNNCGCAAGCGCAGTTGTCGCGCGATTTCCTCGGCCGCTTCCAGATTGGTGTTGCGCGCGGTCGCTTCGATATCGCCGCCGCGGGTGCTGCGAGCCGAATTGATGTCGATCGATACCAGCGCTTCCGTATGGTCGATGACCAAGCTGCCGCCCGAGGGTAGGGTGACTTTGTGTGAATACGCGGATTCGATCTGGCTCTCGATCTGGTAGCGCGTGAACAACGGCACCGGGTCTTGATACAGCTTGAGCTTGCGTTGGGCGTCGGGCGGCATGAAGCGCTGCATGTATTCCTGGGCCTTTTGAAAGGCCTCAGGCTGATCGATGAGGCATTCGCCGACATCATCGGAGAAGTAGTCGCGAAGTCCGCGAGTCACTGCGTCGCTTTCCTGAAAAATCAGGAACGGCGCCGGCCGGTCGTCGTTGGCGGCGACGATGGCGTCCCAAGCGGTCTTGAGGTTATTCAAATCCCACTGCAGTTCCTCGGTGGACCGGCCAACGCCGGCGGTGCGCACGATGGCGCCCATGCCGTCGGGGATCTGCAGGCCGTTCATTGCCTCGCGCATTTGATCGCGATCTTCGCCTTCAATGCGGCGCGATACGCCGCCCGCGCGCGGGTTGTTCGGCATCAACACCAAGAAGCGGCCGGCAAGACTGATAAAGGTCGTAAGCGCCGCACCCTTGTTGCCGCGCTCCTCCTTCTCCACCTGAACGATCAGTTCTTGGCCTTCTTTGAGAAGATCCTTGATGTTCTGCTTGCCTTGGGCAGATGCCTGCGTGCTGAAGTACTCCCGCGAGACTTCCTTCATCGGCAAGAACCCGTGGCGCTGCGCGCCGTATTCGACGAATGCCGCCTCGAGACTCGGCTCTACGCGGGT
>PMMB01000324.1 GCA_003165495.1 Gammaproteobacteria bacterium
TTCTTGTCCTCTTCCGGCTCCAGGTCATAGAGATCCTTGTCGCCGGGTTCGCCGGGATGAATCTTGTTTTGGATGCCATCGATTCCTGCCAGCAACATGGAGGCAAACGCGAAATACGGATTGGCGGTTGCATCGGGAAAGCGCACCTCGATGCGCCGGCCCTTCGGATTAGAAATCCAGGGGATGCGAATCGACGCGGAGCGGTTGCGCGCGGAATAGGCGAGCTTCACCGGCGCTTCGAAACCAGGCACCAAGCGCTTGTAGCTATTGGTGCTCGCATTGGTGAAGGCGTTGATGGCGCGCGCATGCTTGATGATGCCGCCGATGTAGTAGAGCGCGATATCCGACAGGCCGCCGTACTTGTCGCCGGCAAACAGGGCTTTGCCTTCTTTTTGCAGCGATTGATGCACATGCATGCCGCTGCCGTTATCGCCGACGATGGGTTTCGGCATGAAAGTCAGGGTCTTTCCATAACCATGCGCCACGTTCTGCAGCGCGTACTTGAGAATCTGCACTTCGTCGGCTTTCTTGGTCAGCGTATTCGCCGCCACATTGATCTCACCCTGGCCGGCGGTCGCCACTTCGTGGTGATGCACTTCGAACTTCAAGCCCATTTCTTCGCAGGCCATGGACATCGCGGTGCGAATGTCTTGCTGCGAATCAACCGGCGGCACCGGGAAGTAACCGCCCTTGACGCCCGGACGATGGCCCTTGTTGCCGTCTTCATAGGTCTTGCCGGAATTCCAGGAGCCTTCGTAGGAGTCCACTTCGTACGAGCAGCCGTTCATGCTGGAACTGACGGTAACGTTGTCGAAAATGAAGAATTCGTTTTCGGGGCCAAACAGCGCCGAGTCGGCGATTCCGGAGGACTTGAGATACGCTTCCGCGCGCTTTGCCAAGGAACGCGGGTCGCGCTCATAGCCCTGCATGGTCATGGGTTCGATGACATCGCAGCGCAAGTCGACCGTCGTCTCTTCGTAGAAAGGATCGATGACGGCGGTGGCGGGGTCCGGCATCAAAATCATGTCCGACTCATTGATGCCCTTCCAGCCGGCGATCGACGAACCGTCGAACATCTTGCCGTCCTTGAAAAAACCCTCGTCCACCAAGCGCGTCGGAATGGTGACGTGGTGCTCCTTGCCAATCGTGTCGGTAAAGCGGAGATCAGCGAATTTCGCCTCTTTTTCTTTGATTAATTTCAGAACATCGGCGGGGGTCATGTGCGTCCTCGCGTTAGGTTTCATTGGGTCCGGCAGTGGCCGGGGCTCTCTGGCATTGCAGCTAATGTGCCATTGTGATGCATATACGGATCAAGCACTTGCGATCAGGCAGCAAGTGCCTTGCATCATAATGGATCGAAAGGCAAAAATCCGCGCCCTTATTTGGTGCACCGCGGGATTTTGAGACGCGTTGCGGGCGCTTATGAGCGAATTAGGTGCACGGTGAAGCCTAAGACACATCAGAGTGGCGTCGCTATACTCGCGGCCTTTGCCTCTGCCTTCGCCGCGAGCATCCGATGGCCCACGCTAAACCTGCGCCGCCCCGCACCTTTCAAGATCTCATTTTTGCACTGCAGAAATACTGGTCCGAGCGGGGTTGCGTCATTTTGCAGCCGTACGACATGGAAATGGGCGCCGGAACCTTCCACGCGGCAACGTTTCTGCGCGCCGTGGGCCCGGAGCCCTGGAGTGCGGCGTATGTTCAACCCTCGCGCCGGCCCACAGACGGCCGTTACGGCAATAACCCGTTTCGCCTGCAGCACTACTATCAGTTTCAAGTCTGCATCAAGCCCTCGCCCGACGACTTTCAGGAGCTGTACCTAGGTTCTCTGCGAGCCTTGGGGCTCGATCTCTTGACGCACGACATCCGCTTTGTCGAGGACAACTGGGAGTCGCCGACCTTGGGCGCTTGGGGATTGGGCTGGGAGGTGTGGCTTAACGGCATGGAAGTCTCGCAGTTCACCTACTTCCAGCAAATGGGGGGCCTGGACTGTCGCCCCGTGATGGGTGAGATCACTTATGGTCTCGAACGCTTGGGGATGTATATCCAAGGCAAGGAAAGCATCTTCGACATCGTTTGGGCGGACGGTCCGTTGGGCACGGTCACCTATGGCGATGTGTTTCATCAGAACGAAGTGGAGCAATCTACTTATAACTTTGAAAAGGCCGACACGGCGGTGCTGACGGTTCAGTTCGATGCGCATGAAATCGCCTGCCGGCGTTTGCTCGAAGACAAATTGGTGCTGCCTGCCTATGAACAAATGGTGAAGGCCTCGCACGCGTTTAATTTACTGGACGCACGGCACGCAGTCTCCGTTACCGAACGGCAACGATTCATTCTTCGAGTGCGCACGCTGGCGCGCGGCGTGGCCGAGGCGTATCGCGCCAGCCGTGAAGCGCTGGGCTTCCCGCTCATCAAGAAGACCGCAGCAGTGCGGGTCGCCTGATGACCGCGCACGATTTGTTATTCGAGCTGGGCACCGAGGAGTTGCCGCCGCGCACGCTGCTGAGTTTGTCGAGGGCCCTGACCGAGGGCGTGCTGTTGGGGCTTGACACCGCCGGCATTGCGCACGGCAAGGTTCATGGCTTCGCGACGCCGCGGCGCCTCGCCGTGCGAATACAAAAATTGGCGGAGCATCAGCCTGACAAACAAGTTGAACGGCGCGGGCCGCCGCTCAAGAATGCCTTCGATGCGCAAGGCGCGCCCACTCAAGCCGCCATCGCTTTCGCCAAGAATTGCGCAGTACCGGTGACCGAACTGACGCAGCTTACGACCGACAAAGGCGCGTGGCTGATGTTCCGGGGCACCGAGCGAGGCGCGGCGACGACGAGTCTGCTGGGCGATATCGTCAATCAAGCCATCGCGGCGTTGCCTATGCCTAAACGCATGCGATGGGGCGCGCGCACCGCGGAGTTCGTCAGACCGGTACATGGTGTCGTTCTTTTATATGGAGAGACGGTAGTCCCGGCCGAGGTGCTCGGGCTGCGCGCCGGGCGTGTGACCTTTGGACACCGATTTCATGCGCCGAAACCCATTACGCTCAAGTCGGCCAAGGGTTACGAGAGCCGGCTGCGCCGCGCCAAGGTGGTGGCGGATTTCGCCACGCGCCGCGAGCTGATTCGCGCGGGAGTGACATTGGCGGCTGCGGCGAGCGGGGGCACGGCGCTGATCGAAGATGCATTGCTCGATGAAGTCACCGCGTTGGTCGAGTGGCCGGTACCGATATTAGGCCGATTCGAGCAGCGATTTTTGAGCCTGCCGCGCGAGGTCGTGATCGCAACCGTGCAGGACCATCAGCGTTATTTCCCGGTGGAAGGCGCGGACGGCAAGTTATCCGGCTGCTTCATCACAGTCAGCAATATAGAGAGCCGCGACCCTTCCAAGGTACGGGAAGGCAACGAGCGCGTGGTGCGGCCTCGTTTGAGCGATGCCGCGTTTTTTTGGGAGCAGGATCGAAAAATTTCGCTCGATGCGCACGCGGCTAAGCTTAGCGGCGTGACGTTTCAGGCTAAGCTGGGCACGTACGCCGATAAGACGCTGCGTGTAAAGGCACTGGCGCAATTGATCGGCAGCCGCATCGGCGCCGGAGCCTACGTGACACGCGCCGCCGAACTCGCCAAGGCCGACTTGATGACCGCGATGGTTGGTGAATTTCCGGAACTGCAGGGCACCATGGGCCGCTACTACGCCCAAGCGCAAGGCGAGCCGGAGGAATTGGCACGGGCTCTCGAGGAGCACTACCGTCCGCGATATGCCGGCGACTCGTTACCCACGTCCAAGACGGGCCACGCCGTCGCTCTCGCCGACAAGATCGATACCCTGGTCGGCATTTTCGCCATCGAGCAACGGCCGACCGGCGCCAAGGATCCCTTCGGTCTGCGACGCGCCGCCTTAGGGCTGTTGCGTATCTTGCTCGAGGGCCGGTTGGAATTGGACTTGTTCGAGTTGCTGGCGACGGCGGCGGCCGCACAACCCGTTCAGAAGTCCGGCGTGACCGATGAGGTTTACGATTTTCTTGCCGAGCGGCTGCGGGGCTTGCTGTTGGAAGAGCCCGGCACCACGACCGAAATGCTCGACGCGGTGTTCGCGAACCGCCCGGGCTCGCCGCTCGATGCGGTTACGCGCCTACAGGCCCTGAAAGAGTTCCTGCTGCTGCCGGAGGCCGGTATTCTCGCGGCCATCAATAAGCGCATCTCGAATATCCTGAAGAAGGCGTCGCTTGGGCCGGATGTGGCCGTCAATGCCGACACCCTGACCGAGGACGCCGAAAGGCAACTGCACCAGGTGCTTTGCGATCTGCGCGTTCCGGTTGAGGACGCGGCCGCGCAGCGCCGCTACGCGCAGAGTCTCAAGACATTGGTGGCATTGAGAGCGCCGGTGGACGATTTTTTCGAGCGCATCATGGTGATGGACGACAACATCGAGCGGCGCAATAACCGCCTGGCGTTGCTGCGCGACGTACAGCGGCTGCTCGGCGGTGTCGCCGACCTGTCGCGCTTACCGGGTTGAACCGACACCGTGCAGCTGTTTCGGTCGCTGCTTTTTACCACTTACATGATGGCGTCGGCGTGCCTGTTCGGGGCTGTGATGACGCTTGGTTTTTGGTTGCCTTATCGAGCGCAATTTGCGATCGCGCGCAGCTGGGCGCGGCAGGTATTGTGGGTGCTCGAGCGCTTGTGCGGCCTGAAGTTCACCGTGGAAGGCCGCGAGCGTATTCCAGCGGGGAACCACATCGTGTTGAGCAACCACACGTCGGCCTGGGAAACCGTGGCGCAATTTCTCATTTTCCCGCCGCAGGTCTGGGTGCTGAAACGTGAGCTGTTGTGGATTCCCTTTGTCGGTTGGGGGCTGAAACTGCTCAGGCCGATCGCCATCGACCGCGGCGAGGGGCACCGGGCAGTGAACCAAGTGATCGAACAAGGCCAGGCACGGCTCGAGGACGGTCTCTGGATCATTATCTTTCCGGAAGGCACGCGGGTGGTCGCGGGTGAAACACGCAGGTTCGGAGTGAGCGGCGCGTTGCTCGCCGTCGCGTCCGGCAAAAGCCTAGTGCCGCTGTCGCATAACGCCGGCACATTCTGGCCGAGACGCGGGTTCTTGAAAAAGCCGGGGACGATTCGCGTAATCATCGGCGAACCGATCGAATCCGTCGGCAAGGACCCCCGCGAACTCAACGAAGAAGCGAGGCAATCGATCGAAGCCGGCCTCGCCCGCATTGCGCAGCTGGCTAAAGAGCCTTGAGCGCGGCTCGCCTTCGTTCCGGTGCGCTGAACCTGATCGAGACGGTCGGCCAATCTCTGGCTGCGATCGCGCCGACGCTCACGCCTGCGCTCAATATCTCGATTGTTGCAGGACTTGCCGGACTCGGCTGTTGGATGTCCTATTTCATCGGTACGCTGGGCGTGGTCATCGTTGCCGCGAGCGTGGGTGTCCTGGCGTCGCGACATCCCGAGGCGGGATCGTATTTCGTGTATATCGGCCGTAGCTTCGGACCGTTCGCGGGCGCGCTGGCGGGATGGTCGATGATCAGCGCGTACATGTTCACTGCGGTGGCAGTGGCGCTGTCGTTTGCTATTTTTCTCGGCGATTTCCTAGCCGCATTCGGCGTCAAGCTGGACCTGCTGCCCATGACGGTAATGATGCTGGTGTTCGTTGCGACGGTCACCTACGCAGCCTATCGCGATGTCAAATTGTCGTCGCGAGTGGGTTTGATCCTGGAGGTCGTGTCGGTCGGCATCATGATTGTCATCACGGTGCTCTTCGTCCGCGTACGGGGCACGGTGATCGACCCGCCCCAGCTGAAGATCTCAACCTTCAATTATGGCGGGGTGTTTTCCGCGCTGCCCTTTGTCATCTTCAGTTTCGTGGGCTTCGAAAGTTCGGCGACCTTGGCGAAGGAATCGGCCAATCCACGCAGGAACATACCGCTGGCGGTGATTGGTTGCGCTGCGTTTGCGGGGATTTTCTTCACGCTGATGGCCTACTTGATGGTGTTCGGCATCGGCAACGACACCGCGACGCTCGGCAAAAGCGCTGCGCCGTTCGGCGACGTGGCCGCCAAGGCGGGTCTCGGCTGGGCATCAGTGGTCGTTTATTTCGCGGCCATGATCAGCGTGTTCGCCTGCAGCCTCGCCAGCGTCACCGCAGCCGCACGCCTGCTGTTCTCGATGGGTAGGTATCAGTTTCTGCATCGCTCGATGGGGCTGGTGCACGACACGCACCGAACGCCTCATCGGGCGATCCTGCTGTGTGGTGGCGTACTCGCCGTGATATGCGTAGCCCTTCTGCCGGCGGGGCTTCTCGATGCATTTGGATACGCCGGCACTTTCGCGAGCTTCGGCTTCGTCGTGGTCTATTTCGCGCTCTGCGTCGTCGCACCGATGGATTTGAAAAAGAGCCGGGAGATGAAACCGCGCCACGTTCTGCTCGCGATGGCGGGTGGCGCGCTCATGTTGTTCGTGGTTGTCGGCAGCGTTTATCCGGTGCCCGCGTACCCGTACAACATCCTGCCCTATTTGTTTTTCGCGTACATGGCCGCCGGCGCCATGTGGTTCGCGGTGCTGAAGGTGAAATCTCCGCAAACCCTGGCCTCGATTCAACACGATATGGAAGAGTGACATGAGCAAGCGGCGCTCAAGGACGCCCCCACGCGGCTAAGCCGCCCAAAAACTCGACAATCGCCTCGTTCACGATCTGGGGACGCTCTTGCTGGATGAAGTGTCCGGCGCCGTCGATGAGCAATTTGCGCTTCAACCCGGGAACCGCGATCGGCAGCGCCTGCACGGCGGCGGCGCCCGAACCTGAGGATATAACGGGGTCCTCGCTGCCGGCGATGAATAAGGCCGGCGGGCGGATCACCGCGCCTGCCCAGGGTGCCGTGAGCTCCCAGTTGCGATCGATGTTGCGGTACCAGTTAAGGCCGCCGCGAAATCCGCTGCGCGAGAATTCCGCCGCCATGTGATCGAGATCCGCATCCGTGAACCAGGCCGGAAGGTGTTCTGGGTCGAGCGTATTGGCGAACCAACCCTTCCCGGGCTGCAGTGTAAGTTCCCTGGTCGCGGGCGGCGCATCGCCCGAAATCGAATAAAGAATACGCCGCAGAGTCGCGCGCGGATCGCGCTCAAATTCCGCCTCGGCCACGCCGGGTTCTTGAAAGTGAAACCAATAGTGGGTGAGCAGACCGGCCTTGCGAAGCATGTGTAGAGGCGGCGCCGGGCCGCGCAGCCGGAAGGGAACGCTGAGGGCGGCGACGGCCGGGAACACGTCCGGACGAAACAACGCCGCGTGCCAGGCGATGTTGGCGCCCCAATCGTGCCCGACGATGACGGCTTGGCTTCCGCCGAGCGCGCTGACGAGGCCGATCATGTCGCCGACGATGTCCAGAATGGTGTATGACAAGATGTCGGCCGGCGCCTCCGTGCGTCCATAGCCGCGCATGTCCGGCGCCACCGCGCGATAGCCGGCGGCGGCGAGCGCCGCCAGTTGATCGCGCCAGGAATACCATCCCTCCGGAAAGCCGTGGCACAGCAGAACGAGCGGTCCCGTTCCTTGCTCGACGTAATGGATGCGAATGCCGTTGGCCGTCACATCGCGCTGTTGAAGATCTTTCGTCGTCATGTGTTCTCGGGCCGGCGGCCAACGGGCGGGGCCTTATGGCAAATCCTATCGTATACTTTTGAAGTTCATGCTCACAGTCGTTCTGTTCGCCGGGTCCGCCGCCGCGATCTACTTCGCGTGCGAATTTTTCGTCAACGGGGTCGAATGGCTGGGCCGCAAGCTGAGCATTGGGGAGACCGCGACCGGCACCATCCTTGCCGCTTTCGGCACCGCGCTGCCGGAAAGCGCCGTGACCTTTGTGGCCGTCGTCTTCGGTCGGGATTCCGCTCAGAAGGACATCGGAGTCGGCGCCGCCGTGGGTGGGCCGATGGTACTCGCCACCATTTCGTATGCCGTCGTCGGCTTCGCGATGCTGTGGAACCACCAGCGCCTCGGTCGTACGACGCATGTCATCGAGTGCGACTCGATGAGACTGCGTCGCGATCAGGCGTGGTTCCTGTGCATTTTCATCGGCAAGGTGGCGCTTGGCCTGCTCGCGTTCAATTACAAGCCGTGGCTCGGAGCATTGTTCCTGCTCGCGTACGCTGTTTATTTACTGCGCGAATTACGCGGCGCGCAGGTCCTCGGCGAAGATGACCTAAAGCCCCTCAAGCTGCACCCGAAGGGCGAACCAGGCCTGCTATGGCCGCTGTTACAGACGACCCTCGCACTGATCGCCATCGCGATTGCGTCCAAGGTGTTCGTCGGCCAGTTGGAAAACATCGGGGTCTGGGCGGGGCTGTCACCGCAACTGGTGGCGCTGCTATTGAGCCCGGTGGCCACTGAGCTGCCCGAAACCATGAACGCGCTGATCTGGGTTCGTCAAGGCAAGGAGCGGCTCGCACTGGCCAATATCTCGGGTGCGATGATGATACAGGCCACCATTCCAACCGCCCTCGGTTTGTTCTTTACGTCATGGGTGTTTTCGCGCGAGCTGATCGTCTCAGGCGTGGTCACCATGGCGGCGGTTGCGGTACTGCTGGGGCTTTTCTCGAAAAATGCGGTCAATGCCCGATCGCTCATGCCGCTCGCGGGGCTGTACGCGGTGTTTGTCGCCATCATCGCCATGATGTGAGTACACGTTCCCTATTTACACCGCCGACGGCGTACCGCCGTTGAGAACTTGCAGGAACCGCGCGCGCTCGATGTTGCCGCCGCTGAGCACCACCGCAACGTTCTTGTTCGCCATCCTATGGCGCTCTTGCAACAACCCGGCAAGCGGGGCAGCGCCCGCACCTTCCGCGACCTGGTGCGCGTCGTCAAAGTAAAATCCCATCGCCTCGGCGATGGCGTTCTCGGTGACCTCCACCATGCGCGCCGCCCCGCGACAAATTGTTGCTATCGCATCCGCAATGGGTTCTCGCGTCGCCAGACCATCAGCAAACGTTTGCGCGGACGGTGCGCTGATCGGGCGCCCCGCGGCGAACGAAAGCGCCGTGGCCGGGGCCTTGGCTGCGCCCACGCCGACGATTTCCGTCTTCAGACCCAACAGGTCTCGCACGGTAATCAACCCGGCGATGCCGGACCCCATGCCCACCCCGACGTACACGGCGTCCAAGTCGCTGACCGAACGGAACAGTTCGAGGGCATAAGTGGCGACGCCGGTGACCAGGTCTCTATGGAATGACGGAACAAAGTGCAGGCCCTCGGCCTCCGCGACCCGAAAAGCCTCGTGCTTCGCTTCGTCAAAGTCTTTTCCGAACTCGACGACCCGGGCGCCGAAGGCAGCGATTGCGGAATTCTGGTCACGGGAATTGTTATGCGGCACATAGATTGTCGCTGGAATACCGGTTCGAGCAGCGGCAAAGGCGATGGATTGACCGTGATTGCCGCGCGTCGCGGTAATCACTCCGGGAACCTTTGGGTGCGCACGATGGAGTCGATCCAAGTACACGAGTCCGCCGCGGACCTTGAATGCACCGGTCGGCGTGTGATTTTCATGTTTAACCCACACGGTACAGCCGGCGCGCAGCCTAAGCTTCGGCCAGGCGTATTGCGGCGTGGGCGCAATGACCCCGTGAACGAGGTCCGAAGCGCGCTCCAAATCGATCATCTCAAATGCGATTTTCTGCGGATGCACGTCAACCCCTTGTCGATGGCATGAGTTTGTGATTTTGACTAGACCGAGGCGAACGCGGACCCAAGAGCCACCGAGCCCCGATGTCTTTTCAGCGCGGTCCGCAACGCCTTGCCTAAGCGCTGGGCGCCGGCAAGGATTTCATCAAGAGCCGGCGCCGCGTAGCACAACCGGATATGGCTCGACGTAGCGTCGTCTGTCAGAAACGAGTTTCCGCCTCGAACCGATACACCCTCGGCGGCCGCGGCGGCCTCGACTTCGTGGCCCGAAATGAGTTTTGGCAGCTGCGCCCAAAGATAAAGCCCGCCTTGAGGTGAGGCATAGCGCAGGTCAGGGCAGTGACCCGCGAGTGCGGCGATGAGGGCATCGCGTCGTGCTCGAAGCGCCTCGCGAACTTTCGGCTGATGGCGGGCGTACGCACCGCTTTTGAGGAACCCGGCCAGAACCGCCTGGGTCAACGCGGGAGTCGAGAGGTCGAGGCTGGCTTTCGCCGTCGCGAGGAGATCCATGGCGAGGCGCGGTGCGACCAGCCAACCCAGGCGCAATGCCGCACTGACGTTCTTGGAGGCGCTGCCCTGATGGATCACGAGACCGGTCGAGTCGAGGCTCTTTAACGACGGTACCTTCTCGCCGAACGCGAGGTCACCGTATACATGGCTCTCTACGATCGGCGTGCGGTAGCGAGCGCAGATCTCTAGGATCCTTCGCCGTCGTTGCAAGCCCATCAGCCGGCCCGTTGGACATTGAAAGCTTGGGATCAGGTAGATGAACTTGGGACGTAGGCGGGCAAGCGATTCCTCCAACGCATCGGGATCAACTCCTTCGTGATCCATTGCCACACCCACGACTTCCGCACCTGCGGCCCGGAAAGCTCGAACGGCGCCATGCCACGTGGGGTTTTCGCACACGACCGCGTCACCGGGTGAGATGAAGGCGCGGGCGATGACGTTGAGTCCCTGCTGAGCGCCGCCGGTGATCAGGATTTCGCCCGGCGAAGTCTTCACTCCATTCATGCGCAGCGTATCGATCAGTGCGTCGTGCAGGGCTGGAAGCCCGCGCAACGGAGCTGCCTTGGTGAGTGCATCCGAGTCTTGCACGATCCTCGCTGCGCCGGCCGCCAGGGCAGCGCGCGGGGTGAGACTCGGGTGCAGCCAGCCGTCGCCGAATGAGATGAGGCCAGAATGACCACCCGCGCTGGTCGGCGATGCGCGTCGTGCGAACCGCGAGGCGAGCTGCGACCAGGGAATCGCCTCGGCGGGCGCGCGATCCGGATCGTTGGCGATCACTATCGCGCCTCGCCCCACGTAGCCGCGAAGCAGCCCCAAGGCCCGGAGCTCTTGGTAGGCGGCGGTGACGGTCGTGCGGCTGACGCCGAGAGCTTGGGCGTAGCGCCGCTCGGATGGTAGGCGCGCCCCTATGACGATTCGGCCAACGCGGATCGCGTCCGATAGTGCCGTGGCCAATTGAAGGTAAATCGGCTCCGCAATCGTTGGATCGGGCTGAAAGCCCAGGCCGGCCAAGTCAGTGGGCGTTGCCATATTGAACTCTATTCTGCCAGTCCAATGTGAAATTGGATATTAATATTAGCGCGCTATTTTGGTAAATTGCCAGTCCTAGAGCCGAATGGCCTCCTTTGGGGGAATTCCAATGCGTACGCGGATATTCCAAGTCGATGCCTTTACCACCCGCCGATTCGCCGGAAATCCCGCCGCAGTCATGCCGATGGATGGCTTTTTGGCTGACGCGACGCTGCAGTCCATTGCTGCGGAGAATAATTTGGCCGACACGGCGTTTCTGGTACGTGACGGCGATGACTATCGGCTTCGCTGGTTTACACCGACTCTCGAGGTGATGCTATGCGGCCACGCGACGCTCGCCAGCGCCGCCGTGGTGATGGAGCGGCTTGAGCACCGGCGAAGCGCGGTCGTCTTCCACTCCGCGAGCGGCCCCTTGAAAGTGCGTAGGGCCGAACCGGGCTACATCATGGATTTTCCCGCTCTGGCGTCGGAATCGATTTCGACGCCGGCCGGCTTGGCTGAAGCGCTCGGTGTCGTGCCCATCGAGGTCTGTGCCAATGCGTTCAACTACCTGGCCTTGGTAGAGAACGCGCAGGTCTTGCGCGCGTTGGCGCCCGACATGGCGGCGCTCGCCCGCGTGGATCGCAACGGCGTGATCGTGACCGCGCCGGGAGACGGCGGCTACGACTTCGTCAGCCGCTACTTTGCTCCGGCCAAGGGCGTACCGGAGGATCCCGTGACCGGCTCCGCTCACTGCATGCTGGCACCCTACTGGACCAGAAGACTGGGAAAGTCCGAGTTCCGCGCGTTCCAGGCTTCGCCTCGTGGCGGAGAGATCATTTGCCGGCTGCTTGGCGACCGCGTCGAGTTGGAAGGCTGTTGCGTCTTCTATATGGAAGGCGAGGCACAGATCTGAGCAGCCGCGGCTCGATGCGACAGCCAGCAATCGTGCCTACACATCCAAATTCGACACCTGCAGCGCGTTCTTTTCGATGAATTCGCGGCGTGGTTCCACGGCATCGCCCATCAGCGTCGTGAATATATCGTCCGCCGCCACCACATCCTCGATGCGCACTTGCATGAGCCGGCGTGTTTCCGGGTTGATGGTCGTGTCCCACAATTGGCTGGCGTTCATCTCGCCCAGGCCCTTG
>PMMB01000236.1 GCA_003165495.1 Gammaproteobacteria bacterium
CCGATGCAGAAACCTAAGTCGCAGATTTCGGTGATGCAGGATGGCAAACGCGCGCGGCTGTACTGCTGTCATTCATTGCTGACTCGCGACGCGCTGGATGAAATGCACGTGCTATCCGTGGGGGTGGATCTNNNNGAAGCCTGCCGGCGCGGCGGCGGCGACGGCGTGATTCCGGAGCGGGCCGCCGCCGGCATTCGCGCCGCCTCGCAGGTGCTCAACATCGCGTGGATTGCCGAGGCGCTCGACTCGCCCGCGAGCGTCATCTGCCCGCGCAGCGGCGCCTGTCCGCGGCAGCCGCAGGGCTGCGTTTAGCCGGTGCGTGTCAATAATTCTCATAGCAGCGTCACGCGGTTGAAGCAAATGGATGTATCTTATCTAGGATAGGGATGGTCGACGATGGCGCGGCTGTGGGAGACAAACAATGATCGCCAAGAATAGAGCGGAACAAGGACGTGGCCTACGCGTCGGGTCGCTGCAGGGGCTGATCGCGGCGACGCTGATCAGCGCTCCACTTCTCGTCTCGGCCGGCAGCTGGCAAACCCTGAAAAATCCGCCGCCGATACCGGAAATCATCGACCCCACCGGAATCGATTTTGGACCCGGTGGAGCGGTAGGACCGCTGCTTCTGACCGACGGCGGCGTCCTCATTCAGAATGCCGGGTATTACGGCGAAGACGCAAAGGTGTTCAAGCTGACGCCGGACATCCACGGCAGCTACGTGAACGGAACGTGGACTCAGCTGGCTTCAAAGCCCTACATTAGCTACGCTGCGGCGCAGGCCGTTCTGGCCGATGGCCGGGTGATCATCGAGGGCGGCGAATACTCCAACTACGAGTACGACTTCCTGCTGACGAATCAGGGCGCGATCTACGACCCGGTCGCCAACACTTGGACGTCCGTGCCGCCACCGCCGTTCTTTGCCGACCTCTTTCCCCCCAGGGCTACGTTCGCCCCGCACCCGATCGGCGACTCGGCGAGCGTCGTGTTGCCGAACGGCACTTTCATGCTGGCCGACAAGATGAGCCGCCAGGCAGCGCTCCTGAACCTGAAGACGCTGACGTGGACGGAGACGGGCACAAGCACGAAGAGCGACCTGAACGACGAGGAAGGCTGGACGCTATTACCCGACGGCAGGGTGCTGACCGTGGACTGCTACACCGATTACTACTTCGGCCTCGTCCCTAACTACCCGGCAAACCCGACCAACTCCGAAATCTACGACCCCGCAACGCGCCAATGGTCGAGCGCCGGCAGCACGATCGACTCGCTGACCGATCCGATCCTGTCCGAGACGGGTCCGGCACTGCTGAGGCCCAACGACACCGTCTTCGCCCTCGGCAGTTCGGGGAACTCGTCGATCTACAACACCCGTACCGAACGATGGTCTGTCGGGCCTACGCTGCCCATCAGCCCACAGGGTTATCAGTACACTGCGCAGGACGCTCCGGGCGCGCTGCTGCCCAACGGCCATGTGCTCGTCGCCGCGAGCGGCGGGGCAGCAAATGGCGGTTACTCGAATCCGCCGGTGGGTTTCTTCGAGTTCGACGGCCGCAAGTTTATCGCCGAGCCCACGATTCCGAACGCCGCGAATGACGAGTCTGGCTCGATCAGCCTACTGGTGCTGCCGACGGGCCA
The DNA here is from genome assembly GCA_003165495.1 of Gammaproteobacteria bacterium. GTDB lineage: Bacteria > Pseudomonadota > Gammaproteobacteria > Steroidobacterales > Steroidobacteraceae > Bog-1198. Next base: position 1,636 of record PMMB01000236.1, read on the forward strand.
GGTACTCTCGGTCGACGGCAGCCTCGATGTGGAAATCTACACGCCCAAACCGGTCGACACAGGCGAGGCCGAGGCCGACTCCGACGGCGACATGGACCACGACCCGGCGTGGGAGCCTGTCATCACGTGGGCGCCACAGGTGTTGAGGGCTGGTGAGTCGTATCGCTTGGAGGGCTTACGTCTGAACGGCATGTCGCAGGGAAGCGCGTATGGCGACGAAGTCCAGAACGCGACCAATTACCCGCTCGTGCGCCTCATCAATCTCGCCACACACCATGTGTTCTACAGCCGCACGCACGATCACAGCAGCATGGCGGTGGCATCAGATCGCGTCTCATCGACCCACTTCGACGTTCCCGCCCAGGTGGAATCGGGGCTCAGCCGCCTCGAGGCGGTCGCGAACGGAATCGCTTCGCAGCCGGTGATCGTTTACGTGAAACGATAGGCACGCCGGAGGCGATCAGTATCTAAATAGTCTGGAGATATCATGGGCTATGTGGAAAGCAATCTGTTGCCGAACGAGCAAATTACCTATCGGGCAAAACTCCACTGGATCATCTATGCGCTCCCGGCGATCGTATTGGTGATCGCATTTCTCGTGGAACTGGGCGGCGGCGGTTGGATCGCCGGCGTTGCAATTGGCGTCGTTGCCTTTGTCCTCTTTCTGCCTGCTTGGATTAGATCAGCCAGTTCCGAATTCGCCATCACCGATAAGCGCGTCTTGATCAAGGTTGGGCTCATTCGCCGGCACTCCCTTGAATTGCTGCTGCAAAAGGTCGAAGGAATCGGCGTGGATCAGGGCATTCTCGGTCGAATCCTCGGATACGGAACGATTACCGTATCGGGAGTCGGCGGCACCAAGGAAGCATTTCGGATGATTTCGAATCCACTGGAATTTAGGCGGCAAGTCCAAACCAGCCTCGCGTCGTGACGGCGGGGGCCCCTTGACAGCGCTCCACTGCGAGGTCCATATATCCTAAGGATCCGTAATCAGGAGCGCAGCGATGTTCTACCAGGACAAGACCTTTACCGGTGAACGCATGGAACTGAGCGGCAGCGCATTTCATGGCTGCACGTTCAAAAATTGCGAGCTCGTGTACCGCGGCGACTCGTCGCCGAATTTTCAGGACAACAACCTCATCGACTCGGTTTTCGTGTTCACTGATGCGGCGATTTGCACACTGTATTTTCTTTCCAACGTGTATCACGCCGGCCGTGGCGGCCGCGAAGTGGTGGAGAAAACTTTCGAGGATATTCGCCAGAGCGCCATTCACGGCCGGATGGCCCGGACGGTGACGCCCGGGACGGCGGATCACAGCCTGAGGTAACTTGAACGCATGGTGCAAGGCAAGTGGAACATCACGATCAAAACACCGATGGGCGAGAAATCGGGCGTGCTTGACCTTAAGACCGAGGGGATGGCGTTGACGGGGTCGTTATTCAGTGCCGAATACCAGGCCGCGATCACCGACGGCAAGGTCGTGGGCAACAAACTCAGCTGGTCGGCCAAGATCACCGAGCCGATGCGAATGAATTTCAAATTCACCGCCACCGTCGAGGCGGATCGCATCAGCGGTGTCGCCAAGCATCTGCTCGGCAAGGCGACGTTCACCGGTACGCGCGCCTAGGCGGAACCGCTCTCGTTCAATTCGCCGGTGGCGGACTGGATGTAATTTTGCAGTCCCATCTTGTCGATGAGTCCCAGCTGTTCTTCGATGAAGTCGATATGCTCTTCTTCGCTATTCTGGATATTGACCAATAGCTCGCGAGTGACGAAGTCCCTGACCGATTCGCAGTGCGCAATAGCCGCGTCGTACAAAGGATGCGCGGCCATTTCGCGCTTCAGATCGCACAGCAAAATCTCTTTCACGTCCTCGCCGACGAACAGCTTGCCGAGGTCTTGCAGGTTCGGCAGTCCTTCGAGGAAGAGAATGCGCTTGACCAATCGGTCCGCGTGCTTCATTTCATCGATCGATTCCTCGTACTCGATCTTGCCGAGGCGCTTCATCCCCCAGTTGTCGAGCATGCGGGCGTGCAAGAAATACTGATTGATGGATGTCAGTTCGTTCTTCAGCGCCTGGTTGAGGAAGTCCAAAACTTTCGCGTCGCCCTGCACGGTAGCCTCTTGGTGGTGGCGCTTGAATTGCGCTCTAATAAGCTTCGGATTGTATGCCCGAAGGCCGCCTCAAGGAATCAGACGAGGGGTTTAGCCGGCGAATTCCGTGCCGGTTCGGGGAAAGTATGCGTGCGCAGCGGCGAGCACCGTGGACTCACTGCGCGAGTCGAGGGTCGCAGATAAAGTTGCCTTGGCCTCGGGGAGGCATTTACCGCAGCAAGTGCCTACCCCGAGCTCGCGGGTGAGATCGCGCAAACTGGTGGCTCCGCCCTTCACGGCGGACCTGATGTGTCTGTCGGACACTGCTTTACAGACGCAAATGATCATGCCCCCATTGTGAACGCGAATGAGAATGATTGTCAATACCATTCAATTAACTTAATGTAAAAGCACGCCCCGGCCTCCTTGTGTTGAAATAAACGGGGGCAGGGGTGGCCGGATGAGAAATTTGCCATGAAGATTTTTTCCTGGAATGTCAACGGCATTCGCGCCGTACTCAAGAAAGGGGTATTCCAACCGTTTCTCGACGAATATCGACCCGATATCGTCTGTTTGCAGGAGACCAAGGCAGAGCGCGGACAGTTCGAGATCGATTTACCCGATTATCGTGAGCACTGGAATTCCGCGGTAAAGAAGGGCTATTCCGGTACCGCGATTTTTTCGAAGCAAGAGCCAATCTCCATCGTCAACGGCTTTCCCCGCGAATTTGCGCAACGCTTCGCGTTCGCCGACGAATTGCAGCGCGATAGCGCCGAGGAAGGCCGGGTGATGACGGCGGAATTCAAAAAATTCTACGTCGTGACGGTCTACACGCCGAATGCCAAGGACGACCTCAGTCGCTTGGCGCTGCGTTTCAAGCACTGGGATCCGGCCTTCCTCGCCTATTGCAAGCAACTGGA
>PMMB01000099.1:0-710 GCA_003165495.1 Gammaproteobacteria bacterium
CTTTAAAATCACTGCGTCGGTAGTGGCCAGTTTCCCTAAGCCGGTTGAATCGCGCCTCAGGGAACAGGTCGCAGCCCATCGACTCGAATTCGACGCTGCCCAGCTGGATGCGGCTCATCGGCTCGATCGCTTGAGCGCGAGTCTTCTGGAATCGTCCAGGTCCGTCGGCGAAAGGCTGCGCGCGCACTTGCGCTGGCTGCCGGCGGCGCGGGCGCCGCAACGCGGCCTGTATTTCTGGGGCGGCGTTGGTCGCGGCAAAACAATGTTGATGGACTGGTTTTACGACTCGCTGCGCTTTTCACGGGGCGAACGCAGTCACTTCTATCGCTTCATGCGTCAAGTGCATGCGGAGTTGCGCACCGTCACGCGGCGCACGCAACCTCTCGAGACCGTCGCGCAGCGCCTGGCGCAGCAGGCACGCGTGATTTGCCTGGACGAATTCTTCGTTGCGGACATCGCTGATGCGATGATCCTCACTGGTCTGTTCGAGGGCTTGTTCCGCCGGGGCGTGACGCTGGTCGCCACTTCCAATGCGCCCCTTCAGGATCTGTACAAAGACGGTCTGCAACGCGAACGGTTCCTGCCGGCCATCGAATTGATACGGAACCACGTGGACGTGGTGCACTTGGATGGCGGCATCGACTATCGCCTGCGGCAGCTGGAGCAGGCACCGACCTATTTGGATTCGACGCGTGAGGATACGTCGACGC
>PMMB01000099.1:739-18556 GCA_003165495.1 Gammaproteobacteria bacterium
TTCATCGCGGCGATCGACGAATTCTACGATCGCGGCGTCAAGATCGTGGTATCGGCCGAGGCACCGCCCGCGGCGCTATACCGCGGCGAACGACTGCAGCTCGAGTTTCAGCGCGCCGCGAGCCGCCTCATCGAGATGCAGACACAACACTATCTCGCCGGTCAGCATCGTCCCTAACGTATGCGGTCAAGCCCTGGCATAATTCGCGCATGAAGACNNGTGGCGCCGCTGCCGCAGTTTGCGGCGGACACCGCACTCGTCCTTCGCATGTATCGAGCCATGACGCTGGTCCGTGTTTTCGATGCGAAGGCGGTGAATCTGCAGCGCACAGGACAACTCGGTACCTACCCCTCGTCCCTCGGCCACGAAGCGGCGCATGTCGGTGTCGGCGCCGCGATGCGCCCTGAAGACGTGCTGGCGCCCGTGTATCGCGAATTTGGCACGCAGCTTTGGCGCGGCGTGACCATGACGGAGATACTCACGTACTGGGGCGGCGACGAGCGTGGCAGTGATTTTGCCGTGCCGCGACAGGACTTCGCGTGGTGCGTCCCCATCGCCACCCAGACCTTGCATGCAGCCGGCGCAGCCATGGCCTTCAAAGTACTCAAGCAGCCGCGTTGCGCCCTCGCCTACATCGGCGACGGCGGGACATCCGAGGGCGCGTTCTACGAGGCGCTCAATCTAGCTGGGGCGCGCGATTTGCCCGTGGTATTCGTCATCATCAACAACGGCTGGGCCATTTCCGTGCCTGTCGCGGCGCAAACGGCCGCGCAAACCTTGGCGCAGAAGGCGGTGGCCGCGGGTATTCCGGGCGTGCAGGTCGACGGCAACGATGTGTTCGCCGTCCGGGAGGTGGTCGGGGAGGCGCTCGAGGCCGCGCGACGCGGCGCGGGCCCGAGTTTGATCGAGGCACTGACGTACCGACTGAGCGATCACACGACCGCGGATGACGCCAGCCGCTATCGGTCAGGTCAAGAAGTCAAAGATGCGTGGGCCCTGGAACCCCTGATTCGGATTCGGGATTTTCTGATCAATGCCGGCCTATGGGATGGCGCCAAGGAACAGGCGTTGCTGGACGAGTGCACGTTGAAGGTCGACGCGGCAGTGACCGAATACTTGGGGAAGGCGAAGCCGTCTTCCGATGCGATGTTCGAACATCTGTTCGCCGCCTTACCGGCGCGCCTGCACGAGCAGCGCCTCATTGCCCGCAAATACGCCTCGAAACCCAGCGGTCATTGAATTGGCGAAAATAACCATGGTTGAAGCCATCGCGATGGCGCATGGCTGGGAAATGCAGCATGACGCCAACGTGGTCGTGATCGGACAGGATGTGGGCGCCAACGGCGGCGTGTTCCGCGCAACCGCCGGGCTGCAGGAGCGCTTCGGCAAGGACCGGGTGCAAGATACGCCGCTGGCGGAAGCGACCATCGCCGGCATGTCGGTGGGGATGGCGACGCATGGGCTGAAGCCCGTCGCGGAAATTCAGTTCATGGGATTCCTGTATCCGGCGCTGGATCAGATCGTGAACCATATGTCGCGGATGCGTAACCGCACTCGCGGCCGCTTAAGTTGTCCCGTAGTCATTCGAACGCCGCACGGCGGCGGCATTCACGCCCCCGAACATCATTCGGAAAGCACTGAAACCATGCTGTGTCACATTCCGGGAATTCGCGTCGTGTGCCCGTCCTCGCCGGTGCGCGCCTACGGTCTGCTGCTCGCGGCCATCCGCGATCCGGACCCCGTGATGTTTTTGGAGCCGGTACGCCTGTATCGCGCGATGCGTCAGGAAGTGAACGACGACGGTCAGGCTCTGCCGCTGGACGTGTGCTTCATTCTTCGCGAAGGCTGCGACGTGACCATCGTCACTTGGGGTGCGATGACGATGGAGACGCTGCGCGCCGTCACCGAACTCGACAAGCGCGGGATCAGCGCCGAGGTCATCGATCTTGCGACCTTGAGTCCGATCGATATCGAGACGATTCTCGCGTCGGTGGCCAAAACCGGCCGGCTCGTGATCGTGCACGAGGCCGCCCGCAATGTCGGTGTAGGAGCCGAGATTGCGGCGCTGGTCGCGGAGCACGGCCTCTACGATTTACTGGCGCCGGTTCAGCGCGTCGCCGGTTTCGACACTATTATGCCGCTGTTCAAACTCGAGCACGATTATATTCCGAGCGTGCAACGAATCATCGACGCGGTAGAACATACATTCGCCGGTTAGAGGCTGTTTCATGAGTACATTCAGGCTTCCGGATTTGGGCGAAGGCTTGGCCGAGGCCGAGATCGTCGAGTGGCACGTCAAGGTGGGCGATCACGTGCGGGTCGATCAACCCATGGTCTCGGTGGAAACGGCCAAAGCGGTTGTCGAAGTGCCGGCGCCCTTCAGCGGCGTGGTGACTGCCCTGCGTGGCGCGCCCGGCGACATCGTTCCCACCGGCGCGCCTCTCATCGAGTTCGATTCCGGAACCGTCGTCGGCAGCATGCCCGCGACGAGCGAGGAGGAATTTGTGGAATCGGTGACGGTCGGGGGCACGCGCAGCCATGGCAACAACGGCCGCGGCCGCGCTGTGCCCGCCGCTCGAGCGCTTGCAAAAGGCTTGGGTGTGGATCTCGCGACGGTCCAAGGCGGCGGCCGTGCCGGTTTGATCACGCTCGACGATGTCCTGCAGCACGCCAATATACCGGCCGCCGCGAACGGCGCACCGGCCACGAACGGCATCTCCATCTCACCCGCCGCGCGCGCGATTGCCGCCGCCGGTCCTGCGGACGGTACTGTCGAACCATTACGCGGCGTGCGGCGCGCCATGGCGCAAAGTATGTCGCAGTCGCGGGATCAAGTGGCCGGCGCCACGGTGTGCGACGACGCGGACATTCATCACTGGACGCAGCGGGGAGACTATATGTTGCGGCTCATGCGCGCGATGACTTGTGCCTGGCGCGCGGAACCCGCTTTGAACGCCTGGTACGATTCGGTTACGCAATCGCGATTTCTGGTCGCGCACATCGACCTCGCGATTGCGGTCGATACGCCCGGCGGACTCATCGTTCCGGTGGTGCGCAACATCGAGGACAAATCGCCGGACGAACTGCGGGCGGCCATCGCCCTGCAAAAAGAAGCGGCGCACCGGCGCAGCACTCCCGCCGAGGACCTGCGCGACTTCACGCTGATGTTGTCGAACTTCGGAACTCTTGCCGGCCGCTATGGAATTCCTCTGGTGGTGCCTCCCGCGGTCGCCATTCTAGGCGCAGGCAAAGTGCGCGAGGATGCCGTCGTCGTCGCAGGGGTGGTACAGGCCCATCGGCGCATGCCCCTTTCTTTGAGCTTCGATCACCGTTGCATCACGGGCGGCGAAGCGTGCCGCTTCTTAGCCGCAGTCATAGCCGATCTTGAAAAGGCGGACTAGCGCAAGGATCAACCATGTACCAGGCTTCCTCGGAACAACATCGCAAGATCGTGTCCGCCGTCGTGCAGTCCGCGATCAGGCCGCCCAAATCGCTGCGCAACTTGGATTGGCCGCGCTTTCTCAAAGCTTACTACGCCAACGTCGATGCCGAAGACCTCGCCGCGCGTGAACCGGCAGAGCTTGCCGGCACGGCACTATCGCATTTGATGTTCGCGCGCCGGCGGCGACGATCCGCCCTGGTGAGGGTATTCAACCCAACCCTGCGCGAGCATGGATTCACCTCGCCGCACACCGTCATCGAGATGGTGAACGACGACATGCCCTTCCTCGTGGATTCAATCGGCCTTGCGCTGACCCAGCGCGCGCTCACCCTGCATTTATTGACGCATCCCGTCTTTGCGGTGGCGCGCGACAGCTCCGGGACATTGCTCTCACTGCGGGAGCGCGGCGAATTATCCAAGGACAAGCGGCAGCCCGCCGTCAAGAAACTGCGGTTGGAATCGTTTCAGCACATCGAAGTGGATCGCATCGTCGATCCCGCCGCATTGCATTCTCTCGCGGCGCAGATTGAGCGCAGCATGCGCGATGTACGGGTCGCTTGCGCCGATTGGGGCAAGATGCGCAGCGCCACTCGGCAGGTGGCGCAAGAATTGAGTTCCTTGAGCGGGCGGATCGATGCGAGTGATTTGAGCGAAGCTCTTGCGCTCCTCGCCTGGATGGAAAATCGCCACTTCACTTTCTTGGGATATCGTGAATATCGTTTACAGGGACGCAAAGGGCAGGAAGCCTTGCGGCCGGTCGAAGCCACGGGCTTGGGGATTCTGCGCCGCGGCCACAGACACCCGAAAAGCATCAACCGTTCCAAAGCGAGCGACATCCGCCGGCAGAGCCGCTCCCGCGACATCGTCCTCGTCACCAAAGCGAACTTGGTGTCGACCGTTCACAGGTCCGGACACGTCGACTACGTCGGCATCAAACATTTCGACCCCAAGGGCCGCCTGATCGGCGAGAAGCGATTCTTGGGTTTGTGGACCTCATCGGCCTACAGCAGCAACCCACTTGAAATCCCGGTGCTGCGCCACAAAGTCGCGCAAGTAGTGGAACACTTCGCGCTGGCGCCCGACAGTCATGACGGCAAGGCGCTGCAACACATCCTCGAATCCTTTCCGCGCGACGAATTATTCCAGGCGAGTGTCGCCGAATTGAATCGCATCGTTATCGGCGTATTTGGCTTACAGGAGCGCCCGCGAGTCCGCGTGCTGCTCCGGCGCGATGCGTTTCGCCGATTCTATTCCTGCCTGGTGTTCGTACCACGCGAAAAATACAACACACAGGTCCGGCAGCGCATCGAAAAAGTCATTCGCGAGGCGTTTTCGGCGTTCAGCATGGAATCGCAGGTGCAGATCGCGGAGTCGAACCTTGCACGCATTCACATCGTCGCACGGACGAGCCCAAGCGATGAAACCCGTGTCGACACGGACGCCTTGGAACGGCGTGTCGCCGCGGCCGTGCGATCGTGGCTGGACGGCTTCAAGACGGCGTTACTGTCGCGCCTCGATGAAGCGTACGCGCTACAGCTATTCGAGAAGTATTCGCAGGCGTTCGCCGCGGCCTATACGGAGGATTTTCAGGGCGATGCCGCAGCCCTGGACGTATCGTTCCTCGAGGCCGTCGAGAAGGAGCCGGCGCGCCTGCAACTGGATATTTACAGACGCGAGCCGCGGCGCAAGGACAAGTTCTTCCTGAAGATCTTCCGCAATCAGGATGCCATTCCGATTTCAGACCTCTTGCCCATGCTGGAGAACATGGGACTCAAAGTGATTGCCGAGCGGCCCTACGAATTGCAGTTCCCGGGCGGCCGGCGCGCCTGGGTTCAAGACCTGGAACTCGTGATGCAGGCATCCACGGTGACTCAATTCGAGGCGTTGGAGCGCGAATTCAAGAGTGCTTTCGCCGCCGTTTGGACCGGCCGCATGGATAGCGACAGCTTCAATCAGTTGACTCTGTCCGCCGGCATCCCGTGGCGCATCGTGATCGTCATGCGCGCCTATTGCCGATACTTGCTGCAGACCGGACTGCCGTTCAGTCAGGGTTACATCGCTCAGGTTTTGGTGAACAATGCGGCGATCGCTCGGACGTTGGCCGATTTATTCGTGGCCCGCTTCAACCCGGAAAGTCCGGCGGCGGCGCGACACGGCGCGCTTGCGCAGCTCGATCGGCGCATCCGTGCCGCGCTCGAGGAGGTGACGCGCTCCGATGAGGATCGAATTCTGCGCGCCCTGTGGAATGCGTTGTCGGCGACCGTGCGTACCAATGCCTATCAAACTGGCCGCGACGGTCAGCTCAAGGAATACCTTTCCTTCAAAATCGAAAGCCAACAACTGCGTGAGCTGCCTTTACCCAAGCCGCTGTTCGAGATCTTCGTGTTCTCGCCGCGCATGGAAGGTGTGCACTTGCGCATGGGATATGTCGCGCGCGGCGGCATTCGCTGGTCCGATCGGCGCGAGGATTTCCGCACGGAAGTGCTTGGGCTCATGAAGGCGCAACACGTGAAGAACACGGTGATCGTTCCCGTGGGAGCCAAGGGCGGATTCGTCGTCAAGCGCATGCCGGCCGAGCGCGAAGCACAACAGGCCGAAGTGATCGCGTGCTATCAAACGCTCATCAGGGGTCTTTTGGATATTACCGACAACATCGTCGACGAGAAAATCATCGCTCCCGCCATGGTGATTCGCCACGACAAGGACGACGCCTACCTGGTGGTCGCCGCGGACAAGGGTACTGCGACTTTTTCCGACATCGCCAACGCCATTTCCGGGGAGTACGGCTTCTGGCTCGGTGACGCATTCGCTTCCGGCGGTTCGGCCGGCTACGACCACAAGAAGATGGCGATCACCGCACGCGGCGCATGGGAGTGCGTGAAGCGTCACTTCCGCGAAATGGGCGTCGACATCCAGAGTCAGAACTTCACAAGTATAGGCATCGGCGACATGGCGGGCGATGTATTCGGCAACGGGATGCTGCAATCGCCGCACATTCGGCTGGTCGCGGCCTTCAATCACCTGCATATCTTCATCGATCCGCAACCCGATCCCGTGCGCTCGTTCAGGGAGCGCGAACGGCTGTTCAAAATGCCGCGTTCCAGTTGGGACGATTATTCACGAGGCGCGATTTCCAAAGGCGGCGGAGTATTTTCGCGAGCTGCCAAGAACCTGACCCTGTCGCACGAAGCACAAGTGCTGCTCGATCTTTCGGCACAAGTCACGCCGAACGATGTAATCAAAGCCATTTTGAAGGCGCACGTCGATCTATTTTGGAACGGCGGCATCGGCACCTATGTCAAGGCCACCTTCGAAAGTCATAGCGACGTCGGGGATCGCAGCAATGACGCGGTGCGAATCGACGCCCGCGAATTGAACTGCAAAGTCATCGGCGAGGGCGGCAACTTGGGCGTGTCGCAGCTCGGGCGCATCGAGTTCGCGCGGCGCGGCGGCAGACTCAATACCGACTTCATCGACAACTCCGCCGGCGTGAACTGCTCGGACGTCGAAGTCAATTTGAAGATTCTATTGAACGGCGCAGTGCATGCCAAGGAGATCACGCGCGCCGGACGCGACCGGCTGCTGGTACAGATGACGGGCGAAGTGGCGGGGCTGGTACTGCGCAACAATTACCTCCAGGGTCAAGCGATCTCCACCAGCGAGTTTCAATCGAAAGAGCGCTTGAGCGAGCACGCCTACGTGATCCGCGCGCTGGAGCGTTCGGGAGATTTGAACCGCGCATTGGAATTCCTGCCGACCGAGGAGGAAATCGCCGAGCGCCGCAAGGCCGGCGAGGGACTGACGCGCCCGGAACTGGCCATCACCTTGAGCTACGGCAAGATTTGGCTGTACCGGGCGCTCATCCATTCCGACGTTCCCGAAGATCCCTACCTGTCGACCGAACTGGCTCGTTACTTTCCGGCGCCGGTGCAGAAGCGTTTCGCGGTGCGATTGAAACGGCATCGCTTGCGGCGCGAGATCATCGCGACGGCGATCACCAATAGTTTGATCAATCGCATGGAACCGGTTTTCCCGGTGCGCGCGCAGGATGACACCGGAGCCGATCCGGCCGCCATTGCGCGCGCCTACAGCATCGCGCGCGAGGTGTTCGCCGCCCGCTATATCTGGACGCAAATAGAAGCTCTCGATAACCGCATCCCAGCGGCGGTGCAGTACACGGCGATGTCTCAAACCACGCGCCTGCTGCGGCATATGACCTACTGGTTGCTCGAGAATCGGCGCGAGGATCTCGACATCGAGCGCGGAGTGCTGCGTTATGCCAGCAAGGTGTGGGAATTGTTCCACCAGCTGACGGGCGTTCTGGGCATCACGGAGTTGGCGCGACTCCACGCGCGGCATTCGCGGCTCGTCGAGCAGCACGTACCCGAAGATCTTGCCGCTCGAATCGCCTCGCTGGATGCGTTGCACTGCGCACTGGACTTAGTCGAAGTCGCCATGGCCGCGCGCGTGGGAATAGGCTATGCGGCCAAGGCGTACTTCGACCTCGGCGACCGCATTGGCTTGACATGGATCAAGGAGCAAATCGAAACTCTGGCCGCGGACGGTCACTGGCAGGCAGTGGCGCGCGGTACCTTGCGCGACAATTTGTACGAGCTGCAACGCAAAATCACCGGAGCGGTGCTGACATGCAAGGGTCGAGACGCCGGCGCGCGCGTCGACCGATGGATTGCGCGTCACGCGACTCCGGTCGATTCGTTAAAGCGGGTCGTCGTCGATCTGCGCACCGGTACGCCGCCGGATTTCGCGACTCTGTCCGTCGCCCTACAAGCGGTCAGGCGCCTCGCGCAGGATTGATCGAGTGACGCTGCAAGCCACGAATTTCGGCCGCGATTACTTGCAAAATCGCATCTTGGGAGAATTCACGCTCGCGCGGCATATCGGCATCGTGGTCGAGTCGGCCGACGATGCCGCGGTCGTCTTGCGCGCTCCGCTCGCACCGAATGCCAATTTCAAGGGCACCGCATTCGGCGGCAGTTTGTATTCGCTGGCGGTGCTGACCGGTTGGGCCTGGGTCACCCGCTATCTCGCGGCGCGAGGTCTGTCCGCCGATGCGGTGATCCAAGAATCGAGCACGCGCTTCCTGGTGCCGGTCGAAGGTGAGTTACGAGCCAGCGCCCCGGCACCTTCGAACGTACAGATCGACAAATTCTGCAAAATGCTGCAGCGTGCCGGTCGCGGGCGAATTCGCGTGCGCGTGGAAATACATTACAACCAGACCCTGGCAGCACTTTTTGAGGGTGTGTATGCCGCGGCCATACGTTAATAGGAGGAGCCGTGCCCGGAAAATTGATTATGGTTCGTCACGGACAAAGCGTCTGGAACGTCGAGAATCTCTTCACCGGCTGGCATGACGTCGACCTGAGCGATCAGGGACGCCTGGAGGCGGCGCAGGCTGGACGCGAATTGCAGCGCGAAAAACTCGAGCCGCAGATCGCTTTTACTTCGGTGTTGAAGCGCGCGATCCGCACGCTGTGGTTGATTCTGGACACCACCGACCGCATGTGGCTGCCGGTGGAGCGCACCTGGCGCCTCAATGAACGCCACTACGGCGCCTTGGAGGGACTCAACAAGGCGCAGACGGTCGAGAAGCACGGCGAGGCGCAGGTCAAGATTTGGCGCCGCAGTTACGACATTGCACCGCCGGCTTTGAGTCTAGATGACCCGCGGCATCCGCGTTTCGATCCTCGTTATGCCGATGTCGGCGTAGCTTCGCTGCCCGCGGCGGAATCGCTCAAGGACACGTTGTCGCGCGTCCTGCCGTATTGGGAATCGAGCATAGTGCCCGAGCTTCGAGCCAACAAAAACGTGCTCATCGTCGCGCATGGAAACTCACTGCGCGCCTTGGTCAAGATGCTCGACATGATGTCCGAGAGCGACATCGTGGAGTTCAACATTCCGACCGGTATACCGATGCTCTATGAATTGGACGAGCAACTGCAGCCTCTCGGCCGCCGATTCCTCGGCGATGCGCAAGCCATCGCAGCGGCGCAAGAGGCCGTACGCCGGCAAACCGAGAAGAAATGACGGTGCAGCGTCACGAGTCCGGGGCGATGGCCACCTTGAGACCCGACAGTGCCTCGGTGAAATCGACTTGGCATGACAAGCGAGAAGTGGCATCTCGGAAGTCGGACAATTCCCTGAGCAATTCCAGCTCGTCGCTTTGCGGTTTCGGCAAGCGGCCGGCCCAGTTTTCATCGACATAGACGTGGCAGGTGGCGCAGGAGCAAAGACCTCCGCAAATCGCAGCGACTCCATAATCGAGCTCACGCAGAATCTCCATAACCTTCAAACCGGGCTTTGCCTCGATGTCATGCTCTTTCCCATCCCGGTCCACTACGATCATCCGCGCCATTGAGCTCTCCGTTGAGTATCCCGGTAGTGTGCCGGAACTTAGCCGGCCCGACTACTTGCGGTTGCAATGAGGCGCGCCGCAAGCTGCTGGGCGCGGGCTGCAGCGCCGTTGACCGTGGCGTCATCAGGCGCCGCGCCGCGCGCAGCGACGCCCGACCGGGCGTCGCGGTACAGATTTAAGTAAAGCTCGCACCACAGCAAGCAGACGTAATCGTACAACCAGCCCAATAGCCGCAGGCGCAAATATTCATCGCGTGTCGGCGGTCGGCCGGTGTAACTCGCCAACAGATCGCGCTCGAGCTCGTCCTCGAAATCATTGTTGGCGCTCCAACCCGCCAAATCCCACAACGGATCCGCGGCGTGGGCGTACTCCCAGTCGAGCAACACCATTGAGTCGCCGCGGTCGATCAGATTGAGGGTGTGCAAGTCGCTATGGCACACCACCGGATCGACGCCTGGCAGCGCCGCGAGTGCGGCCAGACGCCCCGTCGCCGCAGTTCGCAGCGCCGCGGCGGCACTTGGAGCCGCCGTAGAACTTGGGTTCCAACGGGTACTCTGTTGCACCGCTGCAGAGTAGTAGCCAATCCACTTCATCGGACTCATCACACGTGCCGGCGTCGGCGTCGGCAACGCATGGATACGACGCAGAAGCTCCGCCATCCTCGAGAGATTCGATTGCCGTCGCGCGTCCACCGGGTTCCACGACCGTCCGTCTACCCAACGCGCGATCAGAATTCCGCGCTGCGGATCGCAGTACTCCACCACGGGCGCAAGACCGCCGCGGACGGCACACTCGAGCACGCGTGCCTCCCAGGCGCGATCGAGGCCGAGGTCGCAGGGATTCGAGGCCGCCACCCGCAAAGCGTAGGCGCTACCGTCGCGCAGCACTCGATAGGTCTCATTCACCAGCCCATTACTCAAGCGATGAATATCGAGTTTCCCGTTGCCCGGCACGTAGCGGGCAGCCACGCGCTCGAGTTCATCCGGCAGCATATGCCGCCGCCGGCAGGGTGCGGCGCCATTGCCGCATACCGATCACGATCAAGACCAGATACAAACCGAACAGCAGCATCGTGAGATACAAACGGCGCGTAAAATAGAGACACAAACTGACTGAATCGATCACCAGCCACCAATGCCAGTTTTCGTATACCTTGCGCGCGACCAGAAAGGTGGCAAACACGCTGGACCACGTCACCATCGAATCCACGAAGGGCCATGCGGCCGGTGTGAATCGTCGTAAAAAATACGAGCTGACCACCGATAGGGCGATGACGCTTAAGGCACCCGCCAAGTGGCGCGCGATCCGCCAGCGACACACGGCAAGAGCGGCGCCGCCTCTGCCCTGTCGCCATTGCCAAGATCCGTAGACCGCCATGGCGGCGTAGAAAGCATTCAGCGCGGACTCCATATACAGGTGGGCCCCGAACAGTACCCACACATAGAGACAGGAACTGACGAACGCGGCGACCCAACACTCAATCTGCTGCCGAATCGCCAGCAGGAGATACACCACCGCGAGCGCTGCCGCGATGATTTCGATCCAACTCGTATCGCGCCATGCACTCACGAGCTGGACCGAGAGAACGCGAATCACCTAAGGCGCTACGCCTAAGGGCGCCGAGTCCGGCGGCCTCAGGCCCGGGAGCACCTTCATGACGAATACCAGCTGCGGTGCGCCGGCGGCGGCCGCGGAGCGAGTCATCTCCTCCGTCAGAATCGCCATGACTTGATCGAGAGGACCCCAAATCTGTGTCGCCAGCGCATTGGTGCGCACACTCAAACCAGAATGGGTGTTCAGGCGATCGATGAAGGCCTGGATGGGCAACCGGTAATCGCCGGTCAACGGGTACATGCTAATTTCTACGGCCGCACGCATTTTATGATTTACCTACTCCCTACGCCGGCATTAACCGGGTCAGGTTCAACGGGTTCGCAGGTCAATCGAGCATTCGATTTCCCGCGTCTCAGGCCTCTTAAGACCACCCCAAGGTTCAGACAAGTGTAGCCTGCCGCGCGGATGCGTGCAAAACTCGTGCGATAGGCTGCGGAGACACCCTTGCGCATTTTTCAGGTAGACGCGTTTACGGCCACACGCTTCACCGGCAATCCGGCGACCGTCGTGCTCGACGCGGACGGCCAAAGCGATGCCACTCTGTCCGCCGTGGCACGCGAGTTCTCGCACGCCGAGGTCGCGTTCGTGTGCGCGGCGAATGGCCCGGACCACGATGTTCGCCTGCGTTTCTTCAATGCCCGCAAGGAAGCGCCCTTTGTGGGGCATGCCACAGTGGCCGCCCATGCGGTGCTCCTCGCCTTGGGGAGGCGAAGCGCCGGCGTATGCCGCCAACATTCCGGCACCGGCATCATCGAGGTCACGGCCCATGTTGAACAATTCGCCGCGGGCCCCGGAACCCTCATAGGGTTTCGCCAGACGGTACCGGATCTGGACACCCCGCTGCCGTTCAAAACTACGCTGCGCGTCGCCGAGGCCCTGCGTTTGCCGGCAACCCAGCTGCATGAAATCATGCCGGCGCGAGTCGCTCGCAAGGGCAGCTCCCGGCTTCTCGTGCCGATCGCCGAACCCCGCCAACTGGACAGTCTCGCACCGAATATCGACACGCTCCTGGCACTCGGCAGCGAACTAGGCACGGACGGCTTTTTTGTCTTCGCCTTGCATAGAGACTCGGACGAGTGGTCGACTGAATCGCGCATGTTCTGCCCGGCGCTCGGCATTCCTGAGGATCCGGTCAGCGGCAACGCACATGCGATGCTGGCGGCCTACCTGTGGGATCTCGGCCAATTCGGCAAGAATTCAACGACCTTCATCGGCCACCAAGGCCGGCAAATGAACCGGCCGGGACAGGTGAGCGTGAAGATCGAGGTCGATCAGGGCAACCTGGTGGCAGCGCATATCGGCGGCACCGCGGTTATCGTCAGCGAAGGTACCTTGGCCCTTTAGCGAAACCACCTTTACCGCGCGACCGCCGTCGCCAAGGCTGCAACCTTTGCCTTCACATGTTTCGCCGTGCTCACCGCCTCGTCCAGATTGCCTGCGGCAAACGCCGCCTGGGCCTTGGACCAGAGCGAAGCCGCATCACCTACACCGGCCTTCGCCGCGTCGAGATCGATACCTGCTGCCAGTTTCTTGCTGGATTTCTTGCTTAGAAGGTCGATTCGGCTCTGAATTGCGGTGACGGCACCGGGCAACGACCCGGCGAGCCCAGTCCATTCATCATTAAGCGCCTTGAGGACTTCATCCTTCTTGGCGGCTGCGGCCGTCGCCAGTCCCTTCGCCTCACCCAGCACCGCAGGTGCTCCCGTCACCACCGCGGCGTAGTCCTGCTTGTCGAAGGATGCCTTGAGAGCGCCGAGCTTGGTTTGAACGTCAGCCAACTGATCGGGCACGTACTTCGCGGCTTCGGCCGATGCAGCGGTTACCGTCGCCTCAATGTCGCCGATCAGTTTTTGCGCGGGTTCCTTCTGGCCGGCGCATGCCGCCAGGATGATCGCCACCATGGAAATCATGGCGTAGTGACTGACACGTTGGATCATTTGCATGGGGAGTTCCTCTCCTGATAGCGGGCACAGGCGGCGGATTCTAGCTCAATTCGCGCCTGGCGCGGTCCAACCACTCGGCCTGCGCTTTGCGATAGTGCGCGGGACCCAGTCGGGCGCCATCCAGCAAATCCTTGAGGACACGGTGCGCCTCCGGCAATTTGCCGCGACGCTTGAGCAACAAGCCGTAGCGTAGACGCGCTTCCGCGCCGGGATATCCCGGTGCCAGCGTTGCATAGGCACGTTCCGCCTCGTCGAGTGCGTCCTGCGCCTCGAGAGTACGGGCATACATCAATTGCGCATCTGCTGATTTGAAATCGGGATTGTGCTGAGTCGTTCGTTCGAGCGTGAGGCGCGCCGCGGCGTAGTCCCGCTTGCCGAAATACGCTCGCGCCAATCCCAGCAACAAGGTCGGGTCGTGTTCGAAAATGCCCTTCAAACCACCATGATAGACGTCGATGGCGGCATCATATTGGCTGCGCTCGAGGAGTTCCTCGGCGAGCCTTCGTCGCGCATCGACATTCCCGGAAACCTCTACCTCCACGCTGGCGCGGCGCAAGGCGCGGTCGGGATCGATCATACGCCGTACACCCGATTTGGCGCGACGCGCGGTTCTGCCGCCCAAAACCTGCGGCAAGATCTCCACCACGGCATAGGCGAGGGAGCCGACCAACGGCAGCAGAGCGATGGCCCAGATCCAAAGCATATTTCTTCCCGTCTTGATCACGTGCACGATCAAGCCGGCCTGGACGGCGATTGACAGAATCGGAATGGCGTACAACGGCGACTATCTCCGGATGCGCGAAGTCCTTTGGGCTTCGGGCCGGGTATTGTAGCGAGAAACGCAACCGTTCTCGCATCCCGACGCTAGCGCTCCGCTACACGAATCCGGCGTGCCACATCACGGCAGTTGGACCACCCGATGTTCGACAGTGAGTATCCCAACACGCGCTGCGTGTGCGCATCGACGGTGACTTCCAGCTCGCAGCCATGGAAACCGATCGGTGCACCGGCTGGCTTCTGCGGAAGAAACCAGACGTACACCCATTTGGTCGATGTCTGGTCGATTTTGCGCGGTTCACCGAATGCCTCCTGCAATCGGCTCACCGGTTTTCCGACATTGTCCGCGGCAATGCTCGGCACCGAACGAACGGCGTAGCCGGAGTGGCCGCAACCGGCCAATGTCAAGATTCCAAGGACTATCGCCACAGCCGTGACACGCAACATAATCCGATCCTAAGTCTGGTTCCTTTGGATCGCAGTCTTGCCGGCTTCGCCGAGTCTTGCCGCAGATTCAAGTCGCAGAATAGGAATCCATCGTGTACGCNNGTGATGCACGGCGACGATCAGGGTCAGCTGCTTCATCAGGCGTTCCAACAATCGTTTCATGACGGCGCGTTGCGTGGGATCGAGGCCGCTCAGGGGCTCATCCAGCAACAAGATTCGCGCATCGGCCGCCATCGCGCGCGCAATGAGCGCGCGGCGCAGTTGCCCATACGACAGCTCCCGCGGTCGACGCTCGGCGACTGCCAGGAGACCAAAAAATCTTAGCCAAGAGGCCGCCACCCGGTGATCCCGTTGCGTCGCCTTCTCCACGAGACCGATACTGGCGTAGCGGCCGCTGACCACCAGATCCAACACACTGACGTTGACGGCATAGTCGCTTTGCAGCTCCGGCGAAACGTAGCCGATCTGCCGCTTCCATTGCGCGATGGGCGTTCCCTTGGGAAACCCGGTGCGTTCGATCCGTCCGCCCAAGGCCGGCGACAGATCACCGTACAGCAACTTTAAAAAACTGGATTTTCCAGCGCCGTTCGCGCCGTACACCGCCCAATGCTCGCCGCTTCGCAATTGCCAATCGAGATCGCGCAACACCAATCGATAGTCGACGTACAAGTCGACCTGCGACAACTGCACGAGCACGGGAGCGCTCGCCGCCACGCGCTTCCTCGCTCGCACCGGATCGCGCACTCTCTCACCGGCCCGCTCCGCGAGACGCGCCAGATCCGATGGACGAATGCGTTTGACGGCAAGCACCTGCCCCTCCGCGAGTTCCAGCATGCAGCGAGTTCCTCGCGGCACGTCGGCCGCACGATGCGCAGTCGCTACCCAAGACTGACCGCGGCGCACCGCGGCATCGAGCACCGTGTCGATGCGTCGCCGATAGTGGGCATCGAGCCCGTTGTAGAACTCGTCCAACAACAGCCAGTCAGGATCCTGCACCAGGGCTCGCGCCAACAGGACAAGACGCTTTTGTCCATACGACAGGGATAGGAATTTACGGGTTGCATGACGGTACAAACCGCAGACCCGCAAAGTGGCGACCACCCGCTTGGCCTGCGGCGCTGTGATGGGCAGTAGCAACAGATCCGTGCGATGCAGGCCGGTCGCAACCAAGTCGCGCACGCGTAGGTTCCAACCGTAGCGCGCATATTTGTCCTGCTGTTCGGCGCCAACATAGGCAACCCGACGTTTGGCTTCGATCAGATCGACCGGCTGGCGACCCAGTCGATAACTTCGCCCATCGATTCGCGGCTTTTGGGGGCCGCCGGGTGTCGGCCAGACATCGCCGCTCAGCAGCTTGAGCAACTGCGTCTTGCCGGCGCCGTTGTCGCCGAGCAACGCCCAGCGCTCCCCGGGCCGAAGGCGCCAAGAGATGTCGCGCAAAACCCATTTGTCGCCGCGCCGCACGCTCACTGCGCACAGCAACATCGCGAGCCTGCCCGTCATGGGTGACTTGGCCGCCAGAGACCGTCGCGTTCGCTGGCGCGGCACTCGCGTGCCAGCTTGATCAAGTGCGCCTCCAAGGTCAGCCGCGCCCAGCGGTGCCGTTCGACCGCCACGTCATCGTAAACCACCGGTGTGAGTTCATCGAGAGTGGCGCCTGCCAACCGGCGCAGGCTGCGCAAGACTTTCTCCTCGCGCGCGAGACGATGCGCGCGCAACGCGGCCAGAATTTCCTTACCGCGCTCCATGACACCGCCGTGTCCCGGAGCTATGCGCTCGAAGTCATGAGATTGCAGTTTATCCAGTGAGTGCAAATACGCCGACATATCGCCGTCCGGCGGCAAGATCACCGGCGACACGCCTTCGAGCACATGATCGCCGGTGAACAACAGCCGCTCGCGTTCCAGCAAGTAGCACACGCAATTGGACGCGTGTCCAGGCGTATGGATCGCGATCAACTGACAATCACCCACCGACAGGCGCTCGCCATCGACGGGCTGACGTTGGGGCGCAAAGGTGGCGTCTTGCCGACCCTCGTCGGGGGGCGGCAATCCGATGACTCGCGCACCGGTGCGCTTGGCGAGCCGGCTCGCGAGCGGCGAATGATCCGGATGCGTGTGAGTGACGATGATCCAACGAATGGCGGGGCCCGCCGCCGCCAAAATGGCTTCCAGGTGCGGTGCATCGTCGGGCCCGGGATCCAGGACCGCCACTGCGCGTAATCCGAACAAATAGGTGTTGGTACCGGGTCCGGTCATCAGGCCCGCATTGCCGGCGACGATACGGCGTACGCCCGGCGCTACGGACACGCACTTTCCGGCAGCGAGTTGAGAGCTAGCTTCCAATGGCGAACTTCATCGATTTTAATTAAATTCTACCGGTAGGCCGGCGGCTGGACCCGAAGCGCGTGCGTTTTTGCGAATATTCGGCGTGTCAGTGACGTCGGTCGCATATTGACATAGTTGCGATGAGCAGCGGAGCCGCTACACTGGGGGCATGTCAAAGTCACCGAACGCCAGACGAACTGGTGGTCCTCTGTCTTGGGAACAATTGGCACGACCGGATACGGAACAGTGCCAACGATTCTTGGCCGAGTCACTGTCTCTGCTGCTTGCCGACCTCCTGCGATCGGTATTGTCCGACGCCAGCCCGGCCTTGCCGGCGGACGAATCGGCGGTTGAACGCTATCGCAATCTCGCGGATTCCCTCGCGGATGGGGAATCGCGACGCCGTACCAGCGTTGGAATCACGCGTGCGGGGCTCGCCAAGCGCTGCGTGACTTGGCTCAAACTGCTCTTGATCCCCCCGCCGAGCGCCCCGTGCACCGCGGCAATGCGTGAATTCGTCGACGCCTTGGGTCTATTCCCGGCGCTTTTCGATAGCGAGCCGTCCGCCCGTTCCCGGCGCGCCCGGCTTACTTGGCTGCTGACTCACGACCGGCGGTTGGACGCGAGCACTCGGGAGGCCGCCACTGCCCTCATCGAGGCTTGTGAGCACTTAGGGGTTCTGCTTTGGCCCGATGCCGAGACGGCGTGATCTAAGCCTGACGCAATTCCGTGTCAATCGCCTGCACAGGCGTATAATAGCTCGCTCATTTGTTGATCTACGGGCCCTACGGTTACGTGAAGGCTGGAGTTTTGAATGCAAACACCTCCCACACCTGAAACTGAGGTTGAAGAGGCGCTCACTCCCGATAAGTCGCGCTTCAAATTTCAAAAATT
>PMMB01000073.1 GCA_003165495.1 Gammaproteobacteria bacterium
GAGGAACCGAAGATGGAGACGACTGAGTCGGCCTGTTGGCCGCGCGGCAGATTCGAATCGTGGCCGATGTTGATCAGATCGTTGCCATGATCATGGTGGCCGTGCCAGTCGTGGTGGGCGGAAGCCGGTGCAACAAAGGTTGGTGCGTCGGGGGTCGCGGTCGGCTCCGCCGCCCGTGCCGCCGCAATGACGATCAAGGTGCACAGCGGCAGCACGGCCAGATATGTCAGTCGTTGCAACAGGGAAGTATTCATGGGATTGAGTCACCTGCCATTGAGAGGCTGAAGGTAAAGCGTGCGGTATACGGCAGCGCCGAGCCCGAACAAAACTGCGTACAGCACCGCGCATGCGGCGATGCCATCGTAGAGCCAGTTCACCGGCAGGGTGTGCGCGAGCAACGTAACCAGATTCCCGCCCGAAGCCATAAGCACTCCAATCTCGCGCGCCCAAGATAGGGACAGCGCGCCCGCGACTGCCGCGCCACCGCCCAGAAACGCCAGTCTGATCAGGGCGCCGCAGATCACGACAAAGACGGCGCGTGCGGGAAGCGGCCAGTGGGCGAAGCTGCGGCGCCACCAAGGAAGCGCGGCGCGACGTTGCAGTTCGCAGAGCACCCGCGACTCGAGCGTCGGTGGCGCGCGACGCAAGGGCAACTCATGCACAGTGCGCTCGAGCAGCCCTTCCAGTGAATCATTGGGCTCGTTCATCGTCGATTCCGCTGGTTTGCAGGAGGGGCAGCAACGTCGCACGGGCGCGCCGTATATCGGTTTTAACCTTGGCAAGCGAGACACGGAGCTTGATGGCGGTCTCCTCATAGGAGAGCTCCTCGAAGTGATACAGCACCAATGCCAGGCGCTGATGCTCGGGGAGTTTGCGCAACGCGCCGTCGATCAGCAGGCGCCGCTGCTCCGCGCTCAATTGCGCGAGCAGCGTGTCCGGCTGCGGCACGCCGAATTCCGGCGCCGCTGAATCCTCATCGGCCGACGCCGATCTGAGCTCCGAGAACAAGCGCCAGCGCTTGCGATACCGACTCAAATAATTGAGTGTCAGATTGGTGGTCACCGTCTTGAGCCAGCCGCCTGCCGTCGAACTGGCGTGCAAAAGGGCGAAATGTTCATAGGCTCTCAGGAAAACCTCCTGCGCAATATCCTCCGCCTGCCTGTCATTGCCTGCCAGGCGGGCGGCGGTCGAAAAAACCATATCCTGATAGGCACGCATGAAGGTCGTGAACTCGGCTGAGCGCTTGGGCCCGTTAGGTGGATGCTGCACTGGAGTGTGTTCGTTTAGACCCAAAACACCGCTGCCCGGGAAAAGTTGCAAAGCAACGCGGCGAAGGGCCTCTTTTTACTTAGGATTGTGAAAATACGTTACCGGGCAATCCTGAAGGTCGCAAATCGCTGGTATCAGGCAGTCGAATCGATTCGATCGACGTGCCACGCCGGCGCTGGGCTGTTAGGCTGGGGCGATGCGAGCGCAATAGTGCTAAAGATACTGCAAGGCGTCCACCCGCTGGTCCTACTGCTGATTGCGACCATGCTGGAAGTCAGCGGCGACGCGGTTGTCAGAATGGCGATATACAATCATGTCGGCACAATTCGTATCGCGCTATTTCTCGCCGGCGCGGCGCTGCTCTTCGGCTATGGATCATTTCTCAACCTTGCGCCGCTGGACTTCGGCCGTGTGGTCGGTCTCTACATTGGGTGCTTATTTGTGGTCTGGCAGCTGATTAACTTTATCGCCTTCCGAACACTCCCGACGATGCCCATCTTGGTCGGCGGCGGGTTGGTGATTGCGGGAGGCGCAATCATCACGTTTTGGAAACCCGCCTAGGGGCGCTTGAGCGCGCGAATCATTTACTCGACCGGAGTTGGGAGTCTTTGTCCCAATTGTCGCAGGCCGGTGCGTGAATGTGTGTGCCCAAAGGGCGCTCCCGGCGCCGCCAAACCCTCGGCCGTACGCGTGGGCCGGGAGATCAAGGGGAGGGCGGGCAAAGGAGTAACGACGGTTGCCGGTCTGCCGATGTCGCTGGCGGACATCGAATCCTTGGCCGCCAAACTCAAGAAGCGCTGTGGATCCGGGGGTACGGTGCGCGACGGAGTCATCGAAATTCAGGGTGACCATCGTGACGTCATTGTCGCGGAGCTGATCAAGCTGGGTTGGCCCGCAAAGAAGTCGGGCGGATAGGCAAAGGTCGCGGCGAGCTTGGGCTTCATGCCGGCGAAGCGAATCGTGTATCATGCCGCCATCGCGATAAGAGCTGTCTGGAGAGAGTCCTTTCGAACAGGAACGCCGAAGGCGCAACCGCCCGGAAACGCTCAGGCACACGAACGGCAGACTCTCGCGATCTCTGGAGAGCGATCGCAGTACAAGTTGCGATCCACCGAAGGGGAGCAGCGCTCATCAAAAGCGCGCGATCTCTCAGGTCCAAAGGACAGAGGGGCAAAGCACACCGGTGCTCGTGTCTCTTATTCTTTCGCCGCGAGGTTGCAATGGGCCTGAAGACTGCGCTCTATGACACCCATGTTTTGCAGGGCGCGAAAATCGTCGATTTCGGCGGCTGGGAAATGCCGCTGCACTATGGTTCGCAGATCGAAGAACATCACGCCGTGCGTCGCAATGCAGGCATGTTCGATGTGTCGCACATGGGTGTCATCGACCTTGCGGGCGACCGGACCTGTGAGTTCTTGAAGAGCCTGTTGGCCAATGATGTCGGCCGGCTGAAAGTTCCCGGCAAGGCATTGTATTCCTGCATGTTGCTGCCCAGCGGCGGCGTGATCGATGATTTGATCGTCTATTTCATGTCGGACACCTGGTTTCGCGTGGTCGTCAACGCAGGCACTCGCGATAAGGATTTGGCGTGGATTCGCCGGCATGCGGCGGCTTTCGACGTGACCGTCGCCCTGCGCCACGATTTGGCAATGATTGCGATTCAGGGCCCGAACGCCCGCAAGAAGACAATGCCGCTGCTGGCGCCCGCTCAGCGCATCGCTGCGGGTGAATTGGCGCCTTTCTGCGCTGCGGCCTTCGATTCCTGGTTCATCGCTCGGACAGGCTATACCGGTGAGGATGGTTTTGAAGTGATGCTGCCGGCCGTCGATGCCGCCAAGACATGGAACGCGCTGTGCGCACAAGGAATTCAGCCCGCGGGCTTGGGTGCGAGAGATACCCTGCGGCTGGAAGCGGGCATGAATCTATACGGCAACGACATGGATGAAAATCATCACCCCTTGGAGTCAGGTTTGACCTGGACGGTGGCATTCGAACCCGGCGACCGCGATTTCATCGGGCGCCAAGCGCTCGAAAACCTGCGGCGCTCCGCCGGCCATGAACTCGTCGGCCTTTTGCTCGACGACCGGGGTGTGCTGCGCAGTCATCAGAAAGTCGTCATGGCCGGCACGGCACCGCTACCCACCGGTGAAGTGACGAGCGGTACTTTTTCTCCAACCTTGAATCGTTCCATCGCACTGGCGCGCGTGCCAAGAACAGCCGCCTCAGGCGTGCAGGTCGAGATTCGCGGCAAGTTGCACGCCGCGAGCATCGTCAAGCCGCCGTTCGTGCGTCATGGGAAGGCGTTGATTCCAGTCTAGCCTAAGGGGGATTTCCGTTGAGCAATATTCCAAGTGATTTGCGGTACACCAAGAGCCACGAATGGGTGCGCTCAGCGCACGGCGAAGCGCCTAACGGCGCAGTGGAGATCGGCATTTCCGAACACGCGCAGAGTGCGCTCGGCGATTTGGTGTTCGTCGAGGTACCGGAAGTCGGCCGCACTCTAAACGCCGGCGAGGCTTGTGCCGTCGTCGAATCCGTCAAAGCGGCGTCCGATGTCTACAGTCCGGTGAGCGGTAAGGTCATCGCCAGCAATGCTGCGCTCGCGACCCAACCCGAACTTCTCAATCAGGACCCGTATGGAGCTGGGTGGATGTTCCGGGTGCAGACGAATTCGTCGATCGACGACGCCTCGCTCATGAGCGCCGCGGACTATGCGAATTACTTAGCCGACGAAGCCAAGTAGGGAGCCCGATACATGGCATTCATTCCTCACACCCCCGACGACATCGCCCGCATGCTGGAACTGATCGGTGTGCAGTCGATTGACGACCTGTTCGATGAAATCCCCCGCGAACTTCGGGCAGGCGTGCTCGGAGTGCCGCCGGCGATGGGCGAAATGGAAGTGGGGCGGTTGTTGACCGAACGCGCGGCGAGCGACGGCCGGCCTTTGAATTTCATCGGTGCCGGTGCATACGAACACCACATCCCGGCGCCGGTGTGGGCAATCACGACGCGCGGCGAATTCTATTCCGCGTACACGCCGTATCAAGCGGAGGCGAGTCAAGGGACCCTGCAATTGATCTATGAATATCAATCGATGATCTGCGCCCTGACGGGAATGGAGGTATCGAATGCCTCGCTGTACGACGGTGCTTCCGCCTTGGCCGAAGCCTGTCTCATGGCGGTGCGCGCCAATCGCGCCGCGAATTCGCGCCGCATTCTGTTGCCGCGCGCGGCGAACCCCACGTATGCCCAAGTAGCGCAATCGATCGCGGGCAATCAGGGCATCGTGTTCGAGACGGTGGATTTCGATCGATCGGCGGGGCGCACGCTGCTCGAATCCGTACAACCCTACAGCGGGCAGGATGTCACCGCCCTGGTGGTTCAGCAGCCGAATTTCTTCGGCTGCTTGGAAGAGGTTGACGAGCTTACGGACTGGGCGCACCAAAATAAAATCCTGCTGATAGCGGTTGTCAATCCCACCTCGCTGGCGCTGCTCAAGGCTCCGGGGCAGTGGGGCGCGCGGATCGGCGGACATCAAGGCGCCGACATCGTGTGCGGCGAAGGACAGCCGCTGGGTGTGCCTCTGGCGGCGGGCGGACCCTACTTCGGATTCATGGCAACGCGCATGCAGTACGTGCGGCAAATGCCGGGGCGGATTGTCGGACGCACCGTGGATGCAGAGGGCCGTCCGGGTTTCAGTCTGACCTTGCAGGCGCGCGAGCAGCATATACGGCGCAGTAAGGCGACCTCGAATATTTGCACGAACCAGGGCCTGATGGTGACCGCTGCCACCATTTACATGTCGCTGTTGGGCCCTGCGGGCCTGGAGCGCGTCGCGGCGGCCAGTCTGCAGCGCACGGCCGATTTGGTTGCGGCGCTTAGCAGAGTCGCCGGCGTCAAACCGGCCTTTTCGGCGCCGCGCTTTCATGAAGCTGTGTTGCTCCTGGATCGGCCGGTGGCGCCGGTCCTTACGGCCCTGGCACGCCGCGGAATCTTCGGGGGACTCGACCTCACCGACCGCTATCCGGAACTTGGGGCTGCGCTCCTGGTGTGTGCGACCGAAACCAAACTAGACGTCGACATAGATTCGTATGTCGGCGCCCTGACCGACATCATGCATCCGTCACGCGTTGCCGCTTAAGTAAGCACTACGATTGGGGGAGGACAATGGCAGAATTGCAAGCGAGAGAACCGCTGATATTCGAACTGAGCAAGCCGGGACGCGGCGCGGCAACGCAGTTTCCGCCGCGTGTGGCGGGTTCCGCCCACATTCCCGCGCATTTGCGCCGTGCGGCGCCGCCCATGCTGCCGGAGGTGTCCGAGTTGCAGGCGGTGCGCCATTTCACGCGCCTATCGCAGATGAATTTCTCGATCGACACGCATTTCTATCCGCTCGGCTCCTGCACCATGAAATACAACCCGAAGGCGTGCAACACGTTCGCCATGCTGCCGGAATTTCTCGGCAGACATCCGCTCGGGCCCGAGCCGCAGGGATTTCTGGCCTGTATGTACGAACTGCAAGAGATGCTGCAGGAAATCACGGGTATGCAAAGCGTTAGTCTCACGCCCATGGCCGGTGCGCAGGGCGAGTTTGCCGGCGTCGCCATGATTCGTGCGTACCATCGGGCGCGAAACGATGTGGGGCGCAACGAAATCATTGTGCCGCAGGCCGCGCACGGGACCAATCCCGCCACCGCTGCGATGTGCGGCTGCAGCGTCAAAGAGATTCCTTGCGACGCGAACGGCGACGTCGATATCGACGCCTTGAAGGCCGCGGTGAGTCCGGCTACTGCGGCCATCATGCTGACGAACCCGTCCACTCTCGGGGTGTTCGA
>PMMB01000113.1 GCA_003165495.1 Gammaproteobacteria bacterium
CATTGCCGAAGCCGCTTTGGTATGCGTCGCTCACAGAAATTTGAGACTCCGGGGCAGTGGAACCCTCAGTCTATTATATTGCGGCTACCGAGTCGCGAACTGGACAGCTATGGTCAAGGTCAATCAACCGGGTCGCGCGGCGCCTGCGACGGACGACCTGAAAGGCCGGATCGTGTCTTTCATGCGTGGCGCTTCCACCGAAATTACGCCCTCGGAGGAGAACCGCCTACCCGAACTCAAGTCCGTACTTCCGGCCGGTACGGCCGTCTACGTGGCGCATACACCGAACGCCAGCTTCAGTCAGGTCATCCATGCTGCACTCGCGGTGCGGCGCGCTGGGTTTCTCGCGACGCCGCACATTGCAGTACGGCGCGTGCCGAATTCGCAGACGCTGCGCGCCGCGCTCGCGGAATTGCGCGCCGGAGGCGTCGAGCACATATTGCTGATTGCCGGCGACGCGCCGCGGCCAATCGGCGAATTTTCCGGCACATTGGACGTCCTCGACTCGCGGATCCTGGAGGAATCCGGCATCGCCCGAATCGGCATCGCCGGACATCCGGATGGCCACAACGCGGTAGCCTCCGCCTTACTTTGGGAAGCGCTCGAAGCCAAGCAGGCATTTGCCGCACGCGCCGGAGTGAGCATGCACATTGTCACGCAGTTCGGACTCAATGGCGGCGCCTTCAAGATCTGGGAACGCGAGCTTCTGCGCCGGCGGATTCACCTACCCGTGCGCGTAGGTATTGCGGGGCCCGCGCCGATTGCCAAGCTGGTGCATTTCGCGATCCAGTGCGGCATCGGCGCATCGATGCGCGCCGTGATGCGCAATCTCAGCGGGGCTGCCCATTCCTCCGGCTTGGCAACCACTCCGGATCAACACTTGCTGGGCCTCTTGGGGACCCCTGTCTCGGCGCAAATCGTCGCCCCGCATTTCTTCGCTTTCGGCGGCGCACTTAAGACTGCGCGGTGGATGCGGAAAGTAGCCGCCGGCGCGTTTGATGTCGACGCAAACGCCGCACAATTCAGGATGCAGGGTTAAAGGCTCGCGCGGCGCCGACATCATTTTGGGAGTTTCGCCTACATATTGTTAAATGCGAAATGTGGGAGATTCGGAGTCATGAGCGAGAAGCGCGAAACGGTATTGGCAGTGCACGGCAACGCCGACGGATATTGGTATATCGGCGCCGGCAGAAGCATCGCCGAGGGGCCCTTTCGCAATGCGGATCAACTGCTCAGCGTGGCGTCCGACTTGCTCGCGGCCGAGCTTCACTGGCGCATCGACGTGTTCGATGTTGCGGGTACTAAGATCATCAGCTACAGCAGTGAAGAACTACAGGCCGGCGATTTGCACCCACTGCGCTGGCAGCGTCAATGGAGCACGCTCGAACACGGCACGCCTCACTGATCGGCCGCTCAATCCTGCGCTTCGGGGCTGAGGAAGTTCAGCAGCGGCTGACCGCGGGTGGCATTTTCCGCGACCACCTTGAGCGCCACCAACGCGGGCGTTGCCAAAATGATCCCTGAGACGCCCCAAAAAAGTCCGCCGAACCACAAAGCCAAGAACACCAGCAAGGGATTCAATTGAAGTCGTCGACCGACGAGCAGGGGCTGAACGAATTGTCCCTCGATGGTGGCGAGAGCCAGGTAACTGCCGGCCACCGCCATGACGTGACCCAGTCCATCGAATGACACAATGGCCACCACCGTCAACACGATCAGCGTGGTCGTCGAGCCGACATAGGGGATGAAATTGAGCATCCCGGCCATGGTGCCCCAGAGGAATGGGTTCGGCATGCCGCACCACATCATGGCGAATGACGTGGCGAATCCCAGTCCCACGTTGATAAACGCCATGGTCACGTAGAAGCGGCCGACCTCGCGGCGCACCTTTTCGATTACGCTGATGATGTGGGCGGAATTCAGGTCGCTGGCGAACGCGGAGGTCATTCGTGCCAACATCGGCGGACCGCCGGCCAGCAAAAATAGCGTGAGAATGATCACGGTCACACTGCTGAGAACGGCGCCGCGTGTCGCGTCCAGCAACATGACGGACCCACTTTCCTCGGCAGCGGTGACTGCCGGCGTCGGCGTCGTATGAGAAGAGCTGCCGATGTTACCTGCAGAATTTCGTAACTCATCGATTCGACTTATTAGCAGCTCCACCGGTCGAATCTTTTTCTCGATGACCTTGAGCGTGTGCGGAGCCGCGGCGAACCACTGCTGCGCGGGTATTGAGACGAAATCCACCAACGCGACGAAGATTCCCAGAATCACAATCATGAGCACCGCGGCACTGACGCTGCGCGGCACTCGCCAACCATGCAGGGTTTCGACCGGACCGGAGAGAACGAGCGCCAACAGCAGCGCCAAAGCGACGGGTATGAACGCGGCGTGCGCCCAATACAACAACAGGCCGATGGCGCCCGCCACCAACAATTTTACCGAAGTCATTTTCGAAAGACGTCCTATCGCCGGCAGGTATCTCGCTTAAGGTCGTGCGGGCCGGCGCGTCCGGTAGAGCCGGCTCGCACGACATAAGTTCTACTCTACTTAGAGCCTTCCTTGCGATTCATATCGTTGTCCTTGCCGTGACTGCCGCCGGTCTGTTGGCCGCTGCCGCTTTCGCGCTGACCTTGATTTTGTTGACCGGGTGGATTCCGTTTCCCGCCCTGGTTCTGCTGATCCGTCTCGCTCTGACGCTGAGTCTTGTCACCGCCCTTCTGCATGTTCTCCGGCTTTTCGGTACTGTTCGGCATGTCGACTCTCCTCGGATGTTGGAATAGCCGGCCCCACGGTAGAGCCGCCGGCGGCGGCGCAGCTGTAGGCGGACGCCGACCACCCCGTGCGTGCCGGGATCATGCCGTTGTAGGACTTTGCCGACAGGAAAGGCACAGATGCAAGAGGTAAGGTGCGTATTCGTGGATTCCCATGGGATCAACAAGATCATCCGCCGATCGCTCGCCTCGTGGTTTAGAGACGAAGCGTCGAGCATGGGTGCGGCCATTGCTTTTTACACCTTGTTTTCCATCACGCCTATCCTGCTCATCGTCATTTGGATTGCGAGTGCGTTCATCTCGCCCGACGCCGTTCAATCGCACGTGTTCATGCAGATGCGGATGCTGCTGGGCGATACCGGCGCCGCGGCAGTGCGTACGCTTCTCGTCACCGCGAAATATGGCGGCAAGAACGGATGGTCCACGGCGGTGGGCGTTGTGACTTTGGTCATCGGGGCCACCAGCGTGTTTGCGGAGCTGCAAAACTCGCTCAATCGTATTTGGCACACTCCCAGCCCGCAAGGCAGTCAGGGCCTGTGGCACGTGGTTCGCGGCCGCCTGCTGTCGTTCGGTCTGGTCCTCGGCATCGGCTTCTTGTTGCTGGTGTCGCTGATTGTCAGCGCCGCGCTGGAAAGCATCGGGACCTGGCTCGGGACTCTCATCTCGGAATGGCATCGGTTGGCGGTGGGCTTGGATATCGCGCTGGGTTTCGCGGTAGCCACGGGTTTATTTGCGATGATTTTCAAATACGTTCCGCGCGAGCAGGTCACCTGGGGCGATGTTTGGGTGGGAGCGCTGGTTACTGCAGCGCTCTTTACCATCGGCAAGCTGGTTATCGTCGTGTATCTCGGGCGGGTCGCGTTCTCCTCCGCCTACGGCGCCGCGGGCTCCTTTTTGGTGTTGATGCTATGGGTCTATTATTCCGCGCAAATATTTCTGTTGGGTGCGGAATTCACTTACAGCTATGCCTACGAGCGTGGTTCGAGGGTGGGACGTGGCGAAGAGCAGTCGCGTCGGGTGTAAGACGACGAACTCACTTCGCGCTGCTCATTGCTTTGAGGAGCCGATAGGTAAATTCGACGCTCTCGTCGAACGCTTGGATACCGATTCGTTCATCCCGTCCGTGGGCGCGATTTTCATCGACGTCCTGCCACACACCGCTGATGTCGTAGCTGACCATGCCCGCATTGCGGGTCTGTCGGTCGTCGCTGAACCCGGTCGCCATGGTGGGAATGATCGGTACATTGGGCCACATCGAATGCGCGAGGAGCGCCACCTTCTTCATGATTTGCGGTGTGGGAGGCGACTCCGGGCTCACGATCGG
>PMMB01000174.1:0-8214 GCA_003165495.1 Gammaproteobacteria bacterium
CGCGAGACCACCGCCCGCTTCGCCGCCGACAAGATCGCCCCGCTGGCGGCCGAGATCGACGCCTCCAACACCTTTCCCCGCGCGCTGTGGCCGCAAATGGGCGCGCTGGGCCTGCACGGCGTCACGGTGGAAGAGGAATTTGGCGGCCTGGGCCTGGGCTACCTGGAGCACGTGGTGGCCATGGAGGAGGTGTCCCGCGCCTCGGCGTCGGTGGGGCTAAGCTACGGGGCGCACTCGAACCTCTGCGTCAATCAAATCCGCCGCTGGGGATCGGACGACCAGAAGCGCCGCTATCTGCCTCGCCTGATCAGCGGCGAGCATGTCGGCGCCCTGGCCATGAGCGAGGCGGGGGCCGGCTCGGACGTCATCTCCATGCAGCTGCGCGCCGACCGGCGGGACGGCGGCTATGTGCTGAACGGCGCCAAGTTCTGGATCACCAACGCCCCCCACGCCGACGTGGTTGTGGTCTACGCCAAGACCGACGTGGAAAACGCCAGCCGGGGCGTCACCGCCTTCATCGTCGAGAAGGGCTTCGGCGGGTTTTCCGCCTCCAGGAAGCTCGACAAGATCGGCATGCGCGGCTCCGACACCGGCGAGCTGGTGTTCGAGGACTGCGAGGTCCCCGAGGAGAACGTGATCGGCCCGGAGAACGGCGGGGCTGGCGTCCTGATGAGCGGCCTCGACTACGAGCGCACGGTGCTGGCGGCCGGGCCGCTGGGGATCATGCAGGCCTGCCTCGATACAGTGCTGCCCTACGTGCGCGAGCGCAAGCAGTTCGGCCGGCCGATCGGCACGTTCCAACTCATGCAGGGCAAGATCGCCGACATGTACGTGGCCCTCAATTCGGCGCGCGCCTATGTCTACGCCGTGGCCAAGGCCTGCGACGCCGGCCACACCACCAGGTTCGACGCGGCCGGGGCCATTCTGCTTGCTTCGGAAAACGCGGTGAGGACTTCGCTCGAGGCGATCCAGGCCCTGGGCGGGGCAGGTTACCTCAAGGAATTCCCGGTCGAGCGGCTGCTTCGCGACGCCAAGCTCTATGAAATCGGCGCCGGAACGTCGGAGATCCGCCGCATGCTGATCGGCCGCGAGCTGTTCGGGGAGGCCTAGTGACCGATCTATTCGTGCCTCTCGACGATCATCCGGCATACCGCCAAATCGCGAATGTCATCGAGGAGCGTATCGTCGGCCGTTCACTGCGCGCCGGCGATCCATTGCCATCCGAAATGGATCTGGCGCGGCAATTCGGCGTCAATCGCTCGACCATTCGCGAGGCGATTCGCGAGCTGGAAACCCACGGCTTATTGGGCCGGGTACGCGGCGAGAAACGCCTGCGAGTCACGCGCCCGGAGCCGCGGCGCGTGAGCTCCGGTGTGAGCCGCGCGTTGGCGCTGCACGATGTGACCTTCCGCGAGCTGTGGGAAGCGATGATGGCAATCGAACCGGTTGCCGCGCAATACGCGGCGGTGCGGCGCACCCCCGCGCAGCTACAAGCCCTGGTGCGCGCCGGCGCGCGATTCAAGCGCGAAGTCGCCGACACTACGGCTGCCGTCTGCGCCGTGGTTGATTTTTTCACGGTCGTCGCCGCGGCAAGCGGCAATCAGGTGCTGGCCCTCTCGCAGGCACCGCTCAATCTGTTGCTCGCCCCGGCGCTCACCCGTATGATCGATCGCGTTCCGCAGGCGCGTGCCCGCATCCACGATGCGCAGGGCAAGATCACCGATGCCATCAGAC
This sequence comes from Gammaproteobacteria bacterium, assembly GCA_003165495.1. Lineage (GTDB taxonomy): Bacteria > Pseudomonadota > Gammaproteobacteria > Steroidobacterales > Steroidobacteraceae > Bog-1198. The sequence goes on from PMMB01000174.1 coordinate 1,735, forward strand.
TCCGGCGCAGCGAGCAGGCACGCACCTGGATGGAGAAACACATCCGCGATTTCAAGCGCGGCCACGAGCTCGAATCGATTGAACCCAAGGGCAGGCCATGAAAAAAACTCTCGACGACGCGACACTCGACATCTTGTTTCGCGAGGCCCGTTCCTACAATCGTTGGTCGCCGGAAGCGGTGCCGGAAAAAACGCTGCGCACGCTTTATGACCTGCTCAAGTTGGGACCCACTTCGGCCAACTGTTGTCCCGCGCGGTTCGTCTTCGTGACCAGCACGGCAGCCAGAGCCACGCTGGTCGGCTGTGTCGGGCCGGGAAACGTGGTCAAAGTCGAACAAGCGCCGGTCACCGTCATCATCGGCATGGACGAAAAATTCTACGAAAAGATCCCTTTTCTATTTCCGCAAAAGCCGCAAATCGCGGACATGTTCAAGGATCCCGCCGGCGGCATGGTTCACATGATGCGCAATGCATCGCTTCAAGGTGCGTACCTGATCCTGGCGGCGCGTTCGTTGGGTCTGGATTGCGGCCCCATGTCCGGATTCGACAATGCCAAAGTCGACACTGCGTTCTTCGGCGGCACTTCGGTCAAGTCGAATTTCATTTGCGCACTTGGCACCGGGACCACCGAACTGCTGTTCCCGCGCAACCCCCGCCTGCCGTTCGACGAGGCATGTAAAATTATTTGATTCCCTACCGCAAGGCCGTGGCGTTCAGCGGCGATCCGTGGTGATACGCGTTCGCGTCGGTGTGAATGATGTGCTCATGGGATGTTTTCTAGAGAATTAGTTCTCGCAGCGTATCGGCGCCCATCGGGTCATGCAAATTGGTGCTGAACGACACCAGCACCATCATCGACTCGCCGGTATTGCGAAACGCATGCACTACCCCGGGCGGTATGATCAGGCGCCAGATTTCCCCTGCCGGCACCTCGAGATCGCGAATCGTCCCCGCCTCCTTGAGGCGGATCAGGCAGGGCCCCACGATGCTGGTGGTTTCCACGGCCGTTCGATGCACATGGTTGCCGCGCACTTCATTGGGCTGAGTGAGCACGACATGCACGTTCCTCTGGCCTGCGAGCTCCGCATCGGTCAACGGTTCGAACAAACTCCCGCGCGCGTCGCGATGCGTCTTCACGGATTGCACGATGACCCGCTGCGTATTCGGCATATCCATCCTTAAGATTATAGCCGAGCGGTGCCGCTATCGTGGAGATCGACGGCCGACCTGTCGCCGCTTTGCGAGCAGCACGCCGGCAACGAACATCATGTCCAGCCAATCCCAGGCACCGCCGCCGCTCTTGCTCGGCACCGTCACGGTGAGCGAGGTTGACGCACCCGCCGAGTTGCTGCCGGCCGGAGCCGTCGAGAGTGCTTTTGCGGCTATCGCGTTGGCGTAGGTACCCGCCGTCGCACTTTTCACGCTCATGATCATGGAGCAGCTGCTGTTGGCCGGAATATTGGCGCCGGCCAGGGTCACGGCGCTCGCGGAGCTGGTCAAGGTCCCGGATCCACCGGTGCAGGTCGTCGTCGGCGCCGGTGAGGTCTGGACCGTGAGATTGGCGGGGACGGTCTCCGTAAAACCTGACTGAGTCAATGCAAAGCCATTCGCATTGTTGAAGGTGATGGTGAGCGTCGAGGCGGCATTCTCGGCCACACTGGTCGGAGAAAATGCTTCGGTGACCGTGGGCGCTACGGGCGTGACGGTCATCGCCGTTGGGCACGCGGTGGCTGCCGTGCCGGGGGAGGACGGGGCGTTTACGGTCGCCGCACCGCTGGCATTGAATGCAACGCTGGCGGTTTTATCCATATGGCCGGCCGAATCGGTCACGGTCAGCAGTAGGGTGCCTGCGCCGGCGGAGGCGACCGTCACCTTCGCCGCGCTTGCCCCCGCCTGAATGGTGACCCCGCCGCTTACCGTCCAAGCATAGGACGCAATGGTTTGGTTGCATGCTGCAACGCTGCCGCTGGCGTCGAACATTGTGTTGCTGCCGCCGGCGGATATCGCCGCGATCGGATCGAGGGCCGCGTTGACGGCGCTCAGCGCATTGACCATACCCGCGCCGCATTGGGTGCCGTCATTGGGGCAGGCGCATTCTCCGCTCGTTGGATCGTTGGCGGGACAAATAGGGAGACCGGTCGGCTGAGGAAATAGAGTCGCGCTGGATTGAAGTCTTAGGATCAACTGCGGCGGCGTGAGATTGGCGTTGACCGCGCGCATCAGGGCCGCAATTCCCGACACAACCGGCGCTGAGAAGCTGGTTCCAAGATTGAAGTTGGTCTGGTCCGTGTAGATATTGGTGCTGGGAACGGTCAGCCCCGAATTGGAGGTCGTGTCGATCGATCTCAGGCAAGGCCCCGCCAAATTGACACAGTTGCCCGCTGGCGCCGAAACACTCACCTCAGCGCCAAAACTGCTATAGCCCACCTTCGTTCCAACATTGCGCAGTCCGGCAACCGCGAGAACGCCGGGACAGTTGCCCGGCGCATCGACGGGTGCGTTCATACCTGGCGTACCGCCGTTTCCGGCGGAAGCCACGATGAGCACCCCCATCTTGATAACGATGGGAAGCTCGCTTACGTACGGATCCGTGCATTTCCCGCTACCGCCCAAACTCAAGTTGATTATGTCGGCGGGGTACGGATTATCGGGAACCCCGCTCACCGGGAGGCCTGCCGCCCATTCGATTCCGGCAATGATGTCCGAGTCGTAGCCGCCGCATTTACCCAGCGCTCTTACCGGCAAAATGTAGGGGTTCCAAGTCATTCCGGCGATGCCGACGCCATTGTTGGTGAGCGCGCCCAAGATGCCCACGACACGCGTTCCATGCCATGAGCTGTCGGAGATAGGGCAGGTTGCAGAAGGGAAAAGGCTGTTTCGCTGATCGGAGCTGTTGATCCAGTCGCCGGGATCAGATGGGTCCGGATCCCAGCCGTCGCCGTCGTTGGCAATAAGGAAGGTGCCTAGCGCAACTCCGGTGGTCGGATTGTAATCTTGATCCACGAAATCGTACCCCGGCAGCAGACGCCCGCCGAAGCCAGCCCGCAATAAATCGGGATGGTCAAATCGCACACCGGTATCGACATCGGCGATGACAGTTCCCGAGCTGCCTGTGGTAATGGACCAAGCGGAGATCGCGTCGGTCGCTGACAAATCTTGAGTCGCGACCCCATCCACCAAAATGGTCGCCGCGCTCGGGGTAAGCATGAACCACTGACCGCTGCTGGGGATGCCGGGGTTCGCGACGAATAACGGATCGTTGGGCATCGCATGCGGGTAGCGACGTTGATCGATGTCGGCAAACTGGACGGCTGGATCCGCCCGCAAGGTCTTGAGCGCCTCATTGAGGTCGGCACCATAGAGCGTCTTCTGCAAGTACATCACATGCATGCTGGGCGTAATCTGCCGCGACCTTGCCATCGCCAATCCGGTCCGTTGGGCGAGGCCGGCGACGTCCGCATCCGACGTCTCAGCCTGGACAATCGTGACGCTTTGCGCCCGAGCACGGAGCTTGATCGACTTGACCACCGTGTTGCCGGCTACGGCGCGAAAACCCACGATCAATCGTTTAGCTTCAGGGCCGATCTGGACGGAGTGCGTGCGCACAGGATTCCATTCCGGCGCCGCCGCTTGCGCGAGCCCAAGAGTCAGGTTTATCGCACCGCCAAAAGTGAGCACGAGGAACAGTCTTCCGATTCCTGACATAAAAACACTCCAAAACCGATGTAACGGGTCGCAACCACTGCCAGCGTCCCCGCATTTCCGCACGAAGACTAGCAATGATGAAGAGGCCAGACTGAGAACTATGACAGCAAAGGCTGCCAGAAATCATGGGGGCTTCAGCCTGCAAGAACCAATCGTCGGCGGCCGGCGACACATTACCTGCGGCCCGTGCCGCCAGCGGGTAGAATGTCGGCCAGGAATAAATGAATTTTGAGGGGCGATTTAATGACTTATGACAATCGGCAGTTCTACATTGACGGCNNTGAGACGGTCGCCGGCGTGATATCGATGGGCGGCGCCAAAGATGTGGACCGTGCCGTCGGGGCTGCGCGCCGTGCTTTCGACAGCTATTCTCGCACCTCACCGGCCGAGCGCCTGGCGCTGATGGAGCGCATCCTTGCCGCCTACAAGGCGCACTACGATGAAATCGCACGGGCGATTTCCACGGAAATGGGCGCGCCCATCACGCTCGCCAAGGGGCCTCAGACCCGGATCGGCGTCGGCCATATCAGCGCCATGATCGATGTGCTGAAAACCTTCAAATTCGAGGAAATGCGCGGCACCACGCGACTGGTGCAGGAGCCGGTCGGTGTCTGCGCCTTGATCACGCCGTGGAATTGGCCGATGAACCAAGTTGCGGCGAAAGTCGTGCCGGCGCTGGCCGCCGGCTGCACCATGGTGCTCAAGCCCTCGGAGTATTCCCCGTTCAGCGCCATCCTGTGGGCGAAGGTCATGCACGAAGCAGGCGTTCCCGCGGGCGTATTCAATCTCATCAATGGCGATGGCATCAACGTGGGCGCGCCGCTGTCGTCGCATCGTGATATCGACATGGTGTCATTTACCGGATCGACTCGNNCCGAATGTTTTATTGGATGACGCCGATTTTGAGCGCGCCGTGAAACAAAGCGTGCTGCACGTATTCCAAAATTCCGGTCAGTCCTGCAATGCGCCGACGCGCATGCTGGTTCCCGCGGGCAAAATGGCGGCGGTGGAAACCATCGCCAAGCGCATCGCCGAAACCGTGGTCGTGGGTGATCCCGCTTCCGATAAAACCACGGTGGGCCCCGTGGTTTCCAAACTGCAATTCGACCGCGTCGAGGGATTTATCGAAAAGGGAATTGCCGAGGGCGCGCACCTCATTACCGGCGGCGCCGGTCGCCCCGATGGAATGCTTAAGGGTTATTTCGTCAAGCCCACGATTTTCTCGAACGTGCGCAACGACATGACCATTGCGCGCGAGGAGATATTTGGTCCGGTGCTGTGCATACTGCCCTATCAGACCGAAGAGGAGGCGGTGCAGATTGCCAACGACACTCCGTACGGCTTGGCCGCCTACGTCTGGTCGCAGGACAATGTTCGCGCGCGACGCGTGGGGAACCGCATCCGAGCCGGTCAGGTCGCCTTGAACGGTGCGTCGGGCGATATGCAAACGCCCTTCGGCGGTTTCAAGATGTCCGGCAACGGCCGAGAGTACGGAGAATTCGGCCTGCGCGATTTCCTGGAAGTCAAAGCCATGATTGGAGTCGACGCCGCTTGATGCGGGTGGGGCTTAGGCGTTATGCGGGGCCTGGTGGCTGATTCTGCCGTTCTGCGGCTCGAGAATCTCAGCAAACGCTATTCGCCGGATCGCCCTGCGATCTTCGACGGTATCGAGCTCGAACTGCGGCAGGGCGAGTACCTTGCCGTGATGGGTGAATCCGGCGTCGGGAAATCGACGCTGCTCAATTTGCTTGCCGGTCTCGATCAGCCGGATTCGGGTCGCGTGTTGCTCGAAGGAACCGATCTGTCGACCTTGGACGATGACGCCATCACCTTGCTGCGGCGCCGAGCGGTCGGATTCGTCTTTCAGGCCTTTCATGTACTGCCCTATCTGAGCGTCGAGCAGAACGTCGCCCTACCCCTCGATTTACTGGGGGTGACGGAACCTGAACGCAGCCGACGCACCGCCCTGATGTTGGCGGCAGTGGGCATCGCCCCACTCGCCAAGCGGTACGCGCGAGAATTGTCCGGCGGCGAGGTGCAGCGAATTGCCATCGCACGCGCGCTGGTGCATCGACCACGCTTGCTCCTGGCCGATGAGCCGACGGGAAATCTCGACCCGCGCAGTGCGGCGCAGACTCTGGCGTTGTTGCGCGCGCAAGTCAAAGAGAATGCCGGCGCGGGCATATTGATCACCCATTCGCGAACCGCGGCCGAAACGGCCGATCGCATTCTGGTGCTCGATGTCGGCGGCCTTAAACCCTTAAGCCCACGCGGATGAGCATTCCGCGCGATTCCCGCGGTGCATTCACGATTTGGCGTTTACTCCTGCTGGCGCAGTTAAGAGAATCGCCCGCACGATTGCTGGTCACCGTGCTGGTAATCGCTCTGGGAGTAGCGCTGGGCGCAGCGGTGTATCTGGTCAATAGCGCGGCGCTCAACGAATTTGGCTTGGCCACGAAACGACTGGTGGGAGAGGCCGATGTCGTCGTGCGCGGTCCGAGCGACGGCTTTTCCGAGCAGCTATTTACACGGCTGGCGGACGATGCTGCGGTGAGTGTGGCGAGTCCTGTGCTTGTACTGGACGTGGCTCTGCCCGGGCGACGCGACACGCTCAAGGTGTTGGGGGTAGACCCGTTCCGCGCCGCTACTTTGCAACCTGCGCTCATCGGCGACATTAGCGGCGACCTCTTGGCGCTCTTCCAACCCGACGGCATTTATTTGAGCAGTAGTGCCGCGCAGGAGTTGCAGTTGCGGCGTGGCGATCTGCTGCAAGTCA
>PMMB01000174.1:8222-11952 GCA_003165495.1 Gammaproteobacteria bacterium
TTGGGGCTGATGGACATTGCCTCGGCGCAGTGGACTTTCAATCAAATAGGTCGACTGAATCGCATCGACTTGCGCCTAGCGACGGGCAACGACGTCGACGACTTTCGCCGCACTCTTGGGCAGAAGTTGCCCGTCGGCGTTCTCGCCATTGCCCCGCGAGTCGAACGCGACCGCGCCGTTACGGTGACGCGCGCTTATCGAGTCAATCTGAACATGCTGGCGCTCGTCGCACTGTGGACCGGAGCGTTCTTGGTTTTTTCAACGCAATCCCTATCGGTGCTGCGTAGACGCAGTTCCCTCGCACTGCTGCGGGCGCTAGGCGTGACGCGGGGCCAATTGCAGCGGGCGCTCATCGGCGAGGGCGCCGCCCTTGGGGTCGCCGGGTCGTTCCTCGGCGTCATTCTCGGCTTAGCGTTTGCTGCAATAATCTTGCGATACCTGACCGGAGATCTCGGCAACGGTCAATTGCGCGCTGTAGGCGCTTCGATGCGCGCGGCTCCGCTGCCGATGCTCGCCTTTTTTGTGATGGGTACGGTGGTGGCGAGCGTCGGTGCCTGGTTGCCGGCCCGCAGCGCGGCACGCCAACCGCCGGCCCGTTCCCTGAAAGGCGGGGACGGCGATTACGCGGCGATGGCTCGAACGAGTGCGTACTCCGGCGTTGCTCTATTGGTTCTGGGGGCCGCGCTGTCCCGGCTACCGCCCATGGGAGGATTGCCTGTATTCGGCTATGCCGCGATTGCCGCGCTGTTATTCGGCGCGGTATTGCTGGTCCCGACACTGACCGTGAAAGCCTTGGGTCTGGCGCCGCCCACGCACCGCATCGTGCTCGACACTGCCGTGGCTCAACTGCGCGAAAATGTCGGACTCTCGACCTTGAGTTTGGCATCCATCATCGTGAGTTTTAGTCTGATGGTGGCAATGGCCATTATGGTGTACTCCTTCCGAGTGTCATTCGATCACTGGCTGGGCAAACTTCTACCCGCCGATATGCAACTGCGCGAGCCCATCGGCAGCGACACGGCATATTGGTCCGCCGCCGATCAAGCAAGGCTCGCGACGGTCGACGGGATCTCGCGCATCGAGTTTCGCCGCACTCGCCAGCTGCTGCTCGATCCGGCGCGTGCGCCCGTGACTTTGATCGCGCGCGGGGCGACGGCTGCGCAAGCGGCAGAGGAATTGCCGCTGGTGCGAAGCGACAAGCTACCGCTGCCGTCGAACGCCGAGCCGGTATGGATATCCGAGGCGCTGCAAGACCTGTACGGGTACAAACTCGGGCAACAGATCGACTTGCCTCTGGCGGGCCGCACCCAGCGGTTCACGGTCGCCGGCATCTGGCGCGACTACGCGCGCACGTCCGGATCCCTCGTGATCTCGCGTCCAACATACGTAGCCGCGACCGGTGATGGCAACGCCAACGAGGGCTCCATCTGGCTGAATACCGGCGCAAATGCCGAGCTCACCGAAACCACGCTGCGCGCCCGGTTCGCGCGCGGCGATTCTGTTGAAATTTTGACGAGTACCGCGCTGCGTGAACGCTCGCTACAGATCTTTGATCGCGCCTTTGCCATCACCTACGCGCTCGAGGCCATCGCAGTCATTATCGGGCTCACCGGCGTGAGCTTTGCCGCGAGTTCGACCGCCCTCGCCCGCCGCGCCGAGTTCGGTATGCTGCGGCATATCGGTATGTTGCGCAGGCAGATCGTCGGCATGTTGGCCGCCGAAGGAATTCTCACGAGCGCGTTTGGAGTTGGGTATGGCCTCGCTCTCGGCACGGCATTGAGCCTGGTCTTGGTCTACGTGATCAATCGCCAATCTTTCAATTGGAGCATCGATCTAGCCATTCCAGTCTGGCAACTCGCGACGCTCAGCGTCACGTTGATCGCCGCAGCGGCCATCACCGCCATTTGGAGCGGACGCGCCGCAATGAGCCAGGATGCCGTCCAGGCCGTGCGCGAGGACTGGTGAGGCTGTGAGGACATCATGCGCGCGATGGGCGGCATGCCTCCTCGCTGCCGCCGGAGTTGGCAGTATGGTCGCGGTCGCCGCACCGCCCTCCTACGCACCCGTAACGGCCAATCAACCGCTGGTGTTTCCCCTCGACTATGGGAGTCACCCGCAGTTTCGCACCGAGTGGTGGTACGTCACCGGCTGGTTGAGCACCGCACACGGTGAGTCGCTGGGCTTTCAAATCACGTTCTTTCGCACCAAGCCCGATATTGACGAGAACAATCCCAGCGCGTTCGCGCCTCATCAGCTGCTGGTCGCGCATTGCGCCATCAGCGACCCGAAGCGCGGCCGGCTATGGCAAGACCAACGTATTCGTCGCGCCGGTTTGGGACTCGCTGAGGCAGCGACAGGCGATACCCATGTGTGGATCGATCGCTGGGCCCTCGAACGAAATGCGACCGCCTACACCGCAAAGATCGATGCGGAAGACTTTTCATTCGATCTGACGCTGTTTGAAACACAGGCCGTTCTACTCAATGGAGATTCCGGTGTCAGCCGCAAGGGACCCTTGCATGAGGCCGCGAGTTATTACTACAGCCTGCCGCACATGCGCGTAACGGGCGCCATCGCGCGCCAGGGCAGCACGGACCGCGTGACCGGCGAAGCCTGGTTCGATCACGAATGGTCCAGCCAGTACTTGGACAGTCAGGCCGTAGGTTGGGACTGGATTGGCGTCAACTTGGATGACGGCGCCGCCCTGATGGCCTTCCGCATCCGCGGCGCGCAGGGCGAGCAACGCTGGGCCGGCGGCACGCTTCGCAGCAGCGACGGTCACATGCAAATTCTTGAGCCTGCCGATGTTGAATTTCGCGCGGGTCGACGCTGGACATCGCCGCGAACTCAAACTACCTACCCCGTACAATGGCAGCTGCGTGTCGGTACCCGAGAGTTCGAACTCGAGCCACTACTCGACGATCAAGAGAACGACACGCGACTGTCCACCGGCGCTATCTACTGGGAGGGTGCCGTGCGCGCGTACGAGCAGCGCCGGCTCGTGGGTCACGGATACCTGGAACTGACGGGATACGGTGAACGATTGCGGTTACGCTGATGTGCCGGCGCCCGCTCTCATGACGCCCGCGGACCGCGTTTCGGCGCGCGAGTTCGACTGGCCGCCAGCGTCGAGGTAGCATTTCAGCGCGAATTGCCCGGCATACGGGTTTGGTGAGTCAACGGTAGGAGGACGCGCAATGCGAATCGGCTTCATCGGTCTTGGCAATATGGGCGCGGCCGTCGCCGCCAATCTGGTGCGCGCACGACACGATGTCGCGATATGGAATCGCAGCGCCGAGAAGGCCCGACCGCTGGTGGACGCCGGTGCCGTGCTGGTAGCGAGCCCCAAAGCTGCCGCGACTGATCGAGACGTTGTTTTTACGATGCTGGCCGACGACGCGGCTCTTGACGCAGTACTGGCCGGTCAGAGCGGCCTGGTCGCGGGATTGAGGCCTGGAGCACTGCATGTCTCGATGAGCACTATTGCCGTGGCCACGGCCGATCGGGTCGCAGCGAACCATCGAGCGCTGCGGCAGCACTTTCTGTGCGCCCCGGTTTTCGGTCGACCGGAAGCCGCAGCGGCTGCCAAACTCTTCATCGTCGTTGCCGGCGATCCCGCTGATTTACAAACGGCGAGTCCACTATTTAGCGTCATCAGCCAACGCGTGTTCTACGTAGGGGAAACGTCTTCCGCGGCGAGTCTGGTGAAGCTCTGCGGCAATTTCATGAT
>PMMB01000055.1 GCA_003165495.1 Gammaproteobacteria bacterium
TCATGTGCGGGTAGAGGGCGTAGGATTGAAAGACCATGGCGATCCCACGCTGGTCCGGGGGCACGTCGTTGATCCGCTTGCCGTCGAGCTTGATATCGCCTTGGGTTACCGACTCCAGTCCCGCAATCATGCGCAGGAGCGTCGATTTCCCGCATCCGCTGGGACCAACCAGTACGGCAAACTGCCCGTCTGCAACCTCGAAGCTCACACCCTTGATGACTTCGACCGCGCCAAAATTTTTACGCACATTCTCGATTGAGATGGTGGCCATTTTTATCCCTTGATTCCGCCGGTGAAGGTCCGAACGAGGAAGCGGCGCGCAAGCCCAAATGCAGCCACTGCCGGCAGCATATACAGCAGAGCGAGCGCGCTCAGATAACCGTAATCGATTGTGTTCGCTCGCTGGAAAGCGCGAAACAGTCCGATCGGCAGCAATTGCAGCTCGGCTGACGAAATGAACGTCAACGGCATCAGGAAATCGCCCCAGGCACCGATGAAGGTCAGCAATCCTGCCGCGCCCAGGCCGGGCAGCGCCAATGGCACTAGAATGCGATGCATGCGCTGAAAGCCATTGGCCCCGTCCATCAGCGCCGCTTCCTCATAGTCCTTGGGGGTGAGATCGAAGTAGGTTTTGATGATCCACAGCGCCAGCGGCAGCTGCATCGCGGACAACACCAGGATCAGGCCCAGATAACCGTCGACGAAGCCGAAGATCTGCATCGCCGCACGAGTACTGTAGGGGGGCACGACGCGCCGCACCAAGGCGCCCATCAAACCATTGGCGATCAGCATGAACTTATACAACGGAACGATGAGCGCCGTGGGCGGCAGGACTCGGACCAGAATGATGGCGTACAAAAACGGGCGCTTCCACCATGCGTTGGTCCGCGAAAGTGCATACCCTCCCATTCCCCCGACGATGACCACGACTGCCGTTGTGGCGGCTACGGTCACCAGCGAATTAAAGAACCAGCGCCCCCCGTTGTTCGCCGTAAAGATCTTGATGAAGTGATCGGCAGTGATTCCTCTGGGAACCGACAGGAACAGCGAGGCGTTCGGGTCAACCGAGGCCAGAACCACCCAGAGAAAAGGCAGCAGGCAGAAAACAAGCGTCAGCGTGAGAAACCCGTAGGCAGTCACTTCGGCTCGCGTGAATTTGCGAACGCCGATCAAACCTGCACCTTCAGCACGCGAACATAAATTGCTCCGATCGCGATAGATACTCCGAGCACAATGACGGCAACCGCGGATCCATAGCCGAGTTGGTATGCGATGAAGGACTGGTTGTAGATGTAGATGCCGATAATTTCGGTCGCCCCGCCGGGACCGCCACGGGTAAGCGTGTAGATCAACCCGAAAATGGCGATCGTGCCTGCTGTCGATACCAGCATGTAGAGAAAGATCGTGGGCCGCAGAAGCGGCAGAGTGATCCGCCAGAATATCTGGCGCGGCGTTGCGCCATCCATCCGGGCAGCCTCATATACTTCTCCCGGTACGGCGCTGAGACCTGAGGTCATCAATATCATTGCGAAGGCGATGCCGCGCCACGTGTTAACGACGATGATCATCAACAGCGGCGTGGACTCCAGCCAGTCGTGGGGCGCAAACCCTAAGAGCCCGACGATTCGACTCAACGTCGAATACTTGCCCCCTGCCAGCATCGATATCCAGATGAAGCCGGCGACGACCTCAGGAACGGCGTTAGGCAAGAGGATGGCGGCATTGAAAATGGGCCTGAAGGCAATCGGCCGATTCAACGCCATCGCTGAAGCCAGTCCGAGCACAAACTGACCAACGATGGATGAGCCGAATACAAAAAAGAACGTGACGATGAGCGAATTCCAGAATCCCTCATCCGAAAACAGCCGCACATAGTTCTTGAGCCCCACAAGTTGGGGATGGGATGCCGCAAAACCGTTCAGTGCATCATTCGTGAAGCTGATATATATCGCTGCGCCGGCCGGTATCAGGATGAAGCACACGAGCAGCACGAGGGCCGGCACCAGCAACATCCGATTCTGCCAGGCCATTCGCGTTTCATAAGTCATGGCCATGGCGAATTATCTCGAACGAACCGCGTTGCAAACAGTCTGTCTAGTTGACAACGTTGTCGCCTAGCAGATCCTTGACATACTTGACGAGGATTGCCTGGGCACCAGACGCGTCGGTTTGCTTGCGCAACAAGGCTTCAGTGGCGCGCGCGACTCCCTCGGATACCACAGAGAAGCCGGGCGCAGATTTCAGGAATGTTCCGTTTTCGACGTTCTTGAGGACCGGCACCAGTTCTGTCAGGGCCTGGAAATCCTTATTGTCGGCGGCATCTTTGCGCGCCGGAACATTGCCGATCACCTGGGCATAGGCCACCGTCGCGTCGACCGAGCAGAGTGCCAGGAGCACTTTCTTGGTCAAGCCAACATGTGCTGATTTTGCGTTGACCGCCCAAATGTTACTGCCGCTGATCTTGACGCTTGAGCCGCCGACCATACCGGGCACCGCCCAGGTTCCAACGTTTTTGGTAACGTCAGGCACGGGATTCTTGCTGGCCTTCCCCCAGTCATAGATGTAGCACCAGGTGCCGCAGGTCGTGGCCATCAAATCCCCCGCCGGAAACATGACATATTTGGGTATTACCCACGGTTCCGGTCCGAGCAGCGGTTTGATCGGCATCAGGTCCTCGTCGATAAGAGACTTATAAAGGCGAAAGATGTCCCTTACCCCCTCCCCGTTCAAATTCAGCGTGCCGTCGTCATTGGCGATCTGAGGCGTTTTGGATCCCGGCACAAATAAGGCGAAGCCTTCGCTGAACGCCCCTGATCCCCAGCTGATCCCCGCGGGCAATAGCAGGCCGTACTTGCCGGTCTTGGCCTTTATCTCCCGGGCGCGATCGAGCAAGTCCTTCCAGTTTGCCGGCTGAGCGGTCGAAATCCCTGCCTTATCGAGCAGATCACGGCGGAAGTAGATCTGCTCCACGAGCAGCATTGAATCCAGCGCATAGATCTGTCCGTCTGCGCTGGTAGAGAGCTTCTTGGCGACATCGAATAGCTGGTCGTAGCCGTCCCATGCCTTAACCTCGGCAGTGATGGGGGCCAGATACCCCGCGGACACCATATCGGACACGTCGGAATCATAATTGGTCGTAAAAAGATCCGGCGCATTGCCGGCGCCGAGCTCTGTCAGGAGCTTGCTCAAATAGTCTTTTTCAGGGGAGGGATATTCGACTACCTCGATGATGACCCCAAGCTGTTTTTCTATCCTCGGGACCGACTTGTTCAGCGCGTCGATACGCGGTTGGCGATGCTCGGCAATGCGAATGGTCTCGACGGATGCGCCCGAATTGGCGACGATGCGCGAACCAACGACCGCGCGCGAAATCACGACCGCGGCCGCAATGGCGCCCGCAATGATGGCTAAGGTTACACCCGCGCGAAGCACGGTTGCTTTCATTTCACTCCCCCGTGCCTGCAGCCGAAAGTCTAATACGGTGCGGGCATTGCAGGTCAGTTTTTTTGACGTCATAGTGCATACGTGCGCGCAATTGGAGAAATCTCTTGATGTTGCGGTTGGGGATTATCGGTGCGGGACTCAAAGCGGCAGAGTACGCTCGCGGCTGGGCGGCAATGCCGGACGTCCAAATCGCTGCGCTTGCCGAGATCGATCCGGCCTCTCGTAAGCGCTTGAGTGACATTTGCGCCACCGCCGGCCGGCCGCGCCCGGCCGAATACGCGTCCGACAAAGCCATGCTGCAACTTGAGGCCAGTCGACTAGATGCAGTATACGTATCGACGCCCCACGTCTTCCATGCTGCCAATGCTCTGGCCGTGATTAACGCCGGTCTAGACCTGTTGCTCGAAAAGCCCATGGTGACCACAGTCGCGGAAGCACTAGCCTTGGTCGAAGCGGAAAAGCGCAGCGCGCGAACCATCGTCATCGCCTATCAGGGCGGGCTGTCTCCTCTGATCCACGACACCATCGCGCGAGCTCGGCGTGGCGAATTCGGCGATTTGGTCAGCGTTTCTGCTTCGATCTGGGAAGGCTGGGCCAAGAGCTACGCGGGACGATGGAAGCAGAAACCGTCCATCTCGGGCGGCGGTTTCATGTTCGACACCGGCGCACACATGATGAACACAGTATGCGTATTGGCAGATGCCGAGTTCGAGCGGCTTTGCGCCTTTACCAACAATCGCGGGCTCGATGTGGATCTAGTCTGTGCGGTGGCAGCGCGTCTCTCCAACGGCGCTCTTGTGACGTTCAATGCTGCTGGCGACGGGCCGCCCGGCTGTGCGTCGAATATCACCTTGTTTTATACCAACGCGCTTGTGCGGATCGACGCATGGGGCGGCTGGCGCGAGGTTTCCATTGGGGGCGACGCCGCGATCCGGGAAGTCAACGAAATCGTCGATGCGCCGATGCGCACCTTCAAGGCTGTGCGAGAGGGCAGGATGCCCAATCCGTCGACAGTGACGAACGGATTGCGATTTGCCCGGCTCTGGGATGCGATCAAGACATCGGCGGCTGGCGACGGCAAATCGATTGCGATAGAAGTCGGCGCAAATTAATTTGAGATCGGCGAACGGATTGCAATGCGCGTTGAGGGAATGACTTCGATAGAGCCGGCCAAGCTTGCGGGCTTCACCTTCAAAACCGCATCAAAGATACCGATGTGCGTACGCCGGCGTCGAATTGCGCATTTGCTCATACCGTGCACACGCGAAAAGCCTCAGCGAGGGACGCAAACGGATCGGGCCGAGTCGGTACGAATTCGTGCGCAACATAGCCCTGATAGTTCAGATCCGCGATGGCCGCAGCGATGGCGTGGTAGTTCAGTTCCTGGCTGCCATTGATCTCGTGGCGACCTGGGACGCCGCCGGTATGAAAGTGCCCAATCCAGTTGATATTGCCGCGAATCGTGCGGATGACATCCCCCTCCATGATCTGCATGTGATAGATGTCGTACAGCAATTTGACGTGCGGTGAGTTGACGCCTTTCATGACCGCAATCCCAAAGGCGGTGTGATCCCCCTGATATCCGGCGTGGTCGACTTTGCTGTTGAGGAGTTCCACACAGATCGTGACCCCGAGTTCCGCAGCAAGCGGTGCAATCTTGGACAGGCCTGCTATACAGTTGCCAACCGCTTCGGACTCGTCGATCTGTGGCTTGCGATTGCCGAACATCGCGATAACATTCGGCACGCGCGCGTGCGCCGCGAGTGGGATCGCGATTTCGAGCTCTTTGATCAACAGCGCATGGTTGGTCGGGTCGTTGAAGCCCGTCTCAATGAACTTCTCTCGCCGGCTGGCATATCCCATGGAAACATCCAGTCCGGCTTCCTGCGCGATGGGCCATTCGTCGATCTGAAGCAAGTCAATCGCTGCGAGGCCAATCTGTTTCGCGCGGCGACAGAAGGCGGCCAGCGGAATGTGGCTATAGGGCCATCGACAGACCGATTGCTTTAGCCTGCCGGCAGAGGCAGCGGGACTTGCGGCCGAAACGGCCGGCGACGCCGATGCCGTTCGAAGGTCTTTGGATGCCACAGCGCCCGCGGCGGCGAGCCCGCCAAGCACGGCGCGCCGGCTCACACCGTGCGGTTTGTCGGACATGCATCGCCCCAGCTCAATCCTTCAACCCATGGAGTGCAAATAATCATAGTCCACCCGCGCCGCCTGCAGTTGATCCATGCGCGAGAACGGCCCCTCTTGCTCCACGAAGTAGTGCTGCAGGCCGGTCTTTTCCGCCGCGGCGAAAATGGGCTTGTAATCGACCACGCCGTGTCCCAGTTCCGCCCCCAGCATTTGCGCCGCGTTCGCTGCCATCGCGCTCTTGTCATGAGCCGGCAAGAAATCCTTGACGTGAATCATCGGAAACCGATTCGGATATTTCTTGAAGTAATCGATGGGATCATGGCCGGCGAAGATCATCCAGCCGCAGTCGATCTCGAATTTGACCAGCTCCGGATCGCTTTCCCGCAACAGCACGTCGTAGCCGACGGCTCCGCCGCCTTGATCGGCGAATTCGAAGTCGTGATTGTGATAAACGTACTGCAGACCTGCCCGCTTGGCGGCTTCACCGATGCGATTGACCAGCGCGGCGGTGCGTTTCGCTTCATCCAGACTCATCGATCGCATTGACGATGCGGCCGCAGGCAGCGATCCGCTGGCCGCATAGCCGGCTCCCAACGCGTGCGCATCCTCGAACGTTGAACCCAGGTTGTTGATGTCGAACTGCAGGTGAGCACTGGGGCAGGCGAGGCCCGCGTCGTCCAGAAGCTCACGGAATTGCTTGGCGGAAAGCTTGCCGAAACCGGCGGATTCGACTTCACCGAAGCCGATTTGTCGAAGCTTCTTGAGCGTACCGGCGGGATCCGTCTGCATCGGGATGTTCACCATATACAGTTGAATACCGATGCGTCGGCCGAGAGGATTCGCGAACGCGCGGCGCGGCAACCATGTTGGGGCGAGCGCCGCCGCACCGAGCCGACTCGATTGAATAAGAAATCGTCTGCGAGATTCTGCGTTCATTTATCCCCGCGCGCTGTATCAGTGATGGTCGGAGCGTTAGCCGTGCCTGCGCAGCCCGGGCTTCGATCGGGTAGACGACAGCCGTCCCGCAGGGGTCGGTAAAGCGGTTATTATAACCGGATAGGAATTCAATCGCTGTTCGCGATGTCGTCACAACTTGATCATTATGTAGGGTCCTGGCATTTTGCTTGCGCATTCATATAGGAGACCTTGATGCAGTCTGCAAGCTACGACGCGATTGTAGTCGGCTCCGGCATATCGGGTGGATGGGCGGCAAAGGAACTCACAGAGAAGGGTCTGCGCGTGCTGCTCCTGGAGCGAGGTCGCAACGTCGAGCACATCAAGGACTACGTCAACGCCACGAAGGCGCCTTGGGAATACCTGCACAGGGGCGGCGCAACAAGAGCGATGGAAGAGGCGTACCAGGTGCTCAAGCGGTCATTTCTCAATGAGAAAAACCTCGCCTTCTGGGTAAATGAGAAGGAGTCGCCCTACACGGAAGTGAAGCGGTTCGACTGGATTCGCGGCTATCAAGTCGGGGGACGCTCGCTGATGTGGGGGCGCCAGAGCTACCGCTGGAGCGACTTCGACTTCGACGCCAATGCAAGGGACGGTATCGCGATCGATTGGCCGATTCGCTACAACGATCTTGCGCCGTGGTACGACCACGTGGAAAGGCACGCTGGAATCTCCGGCTCACTCGATGCGCTGCCTCAGCTTCCCGATGGACAGTTCCAACCGGCGATGCCGCTCAACTGCGGCGAAGAATTGATTGCCGGCCGATTGAAGAAGGCGTTCGGCGGCAAACGCCAAGTAATAATTGGGCGCACCGCGAACGCGACCAGGCCGCTGGAGGGACGCGCGCCCTGCCAATACCGAGATGCATGCTGGTTAGGCTGCCCTTACGGCGCCTACTTCAGCACACAGTCCTCCACGCTGCCCGCGGCAGCGAAGACCGGAAAGCTCACGCTGAAGCCCTGGTCGATCGTGATCGAGGTTCTCTTCGACAAGGATCGCAAGCGCGCCACCGGCGTCCGAGTGCTTGATGCCCTCACCGATCAGACGAGCGACTACACGGCAAAGGTCGTTTTCATCTGCGCATCCACGCTCAACTCGACATGGTTACTCATGCGATCCGCGACCGACGTCTGGCCAGGAGGCCTCGGCAGCAGCTCAGGTGAACTCGGCCACAACCTGATGGATCATCACTTTCGCTGCGGCGCAGAAGGACAGCTCGTGGGGTTGGACGACAAGTACTACTACGGTCGTCGTCCCAACGGCATCTATATCCCGCGGTACCGCAACCTGTTCGGCGACAAACGCCATTACCTGCGCGGTTTCGGCTACCAGGGCAGCGCCAGCCGCGAGGGATGGTCACGAGCCGTGAAGGAGCTGGGGATCGGTGCAGCCTTCAAGGACGAGACGGCATCGCCGGGGTCTTGGAAATTCGGTGCCACGGCGTTTGGCGAGATGCTCCCCAATCACTCCAACAGCGTTGGGCTCGATAACAACAAGAAGGACAAGTGGGGGCTGCCAGTGCTCAAGATCGATTGCGCCACAGGCGAGAACGAGCGCTTGATGCGCCGGGACATGATCGCCGATATGGCAGAGATGCTCGAGCAGACCGGGGCGAAAATGGTGAAAACGTTCGACGCGGGGTACTTCCCGGGGATGGGCATCCACGAGATGGGCACGGCGCGCATGGGGCGCGATCCGAAGACATCAGTGCTCAACGCCCACAATCAGGTGTGGGATGCTCCGAACGTCTTCGTCACCGACGGCGCGTGCATGACGTCCTCTGCGTGTCAGAACCCGTCGCTCACATACATGGCGATCACCGCCCGCGCGGCGGCCTTCGCCGTGGACGAACTCAATCGCCGCAACCTTTGACCCAACCATGAACATGTCATCCGATGCAGAACCGGTCCGGCTGATCAATCGCCGTGAGGCCATTCGTCGCGTAAGCGCCTTGCTGGGAGGAGCCGCATTCGTCGGCGGGAGAGGCTTGCTGAGCGCATGTGAGCGGGCAAGCTTTCCGCTGGAGGAGGCAACGCTCGGAGAATTCACGGCCGACAATATCGCATTTCTCGACGAGATCGCCGAAACAATTCTGCCGGCAACGACGACTCCTGGTGCGAAGGCGGCCAAGACCGGCGCTTTTATGGCGCTCATGGTCACTGACTGTTACAGTCCTGTCGAGCAGAAAATCTTCCACGAAGGCATGCGGAAGGTGGACGATGCGACGAGGAAGGCGAATAACGTCTCGTTCATGGAGGCGACGCCGCTGCAGCGCTCCGCCGTGCTCACGATGCTCGACCACGAGCAGAAGCGCGTGATGGACGCTCGCGAAGCGGCGGTCGACCAGCCGGCGCACTACTTCCGCATGATGAAGGAGCTGGCGCTGCT
>PMMB01000269.1:0-7354 GCA_003165495.1 Gammaproteobacteria bacterium
GTTGAATGACGTATTACTGTATAAAGGTCTTATAATCTATTGTTTCATATCATATCAACGCTATACATACTTCTTGAACTGTGTTACATTATTTACAATATAGGACTATGTTGTCTATCGTGTAACAGTGAACATAATGGCCGCCCCGGAATTGGAAATTGCTGACGCGCGCCAACTGGCCGTGCTGGATGCCGCCGTGGGCGTGTTCGCCCGCTATGGTTTTCGCAAGGCGTCGATGGATGAAGTGGCCCGCGCCGCCGGCGTGTCGCGACAAGGGCTTTACCTACAGTTCGCGAATAAAGAAGAGTTGTTTCGCAGAGCGGTGGAGCACTCGCTCAACAGTCAGCTAAAGGCGGCCGTCGCGGCCCTGTCGCGCCGGCAGGACAGCCTGGAGCTCAGGCTCATTGCCGCCTGCGATGCTTGGTCCGGTCGTTTCGTCGGATCACTCGGATCGGATGCCGCCGACCTTATGTGCGCGAGCACTTCGCTGGCGGGCGCGACACTCACCCATTACGAGACTCAATTCGAGCTGGCGGTTACTCGCGCCATCGCGGACTCGCCAATGGACGGCTTTTGCACCACGGCGGGTCTGTGCCCGGCGGATTTGGCGCGCGCGCTGCATGCCACGGCGCGGGGTCTCAAACAGAGTTCCGCGTCTCGAGAAGAATTTGTGAAGAGTATGACGGTCGCCGCACGGATGTTCTGCGCGCCGTTGAATCAACGCAGGTGAGAGGTATTTCCGATGGCTAAGTCGACTCCATTTGGCGCCCGCTCGACGGCGGACAAGGTGCTCGCCGGGGTCGACCTCACCGGTAAGCGCATCGTGGTGACTGGCTGCAGCTCCGGTATCGGATTCGAAACGATGAGCGCGCTAAGCGCCAACGGCGCGCACGTGATCGGTCTCGCCAGGTCGCTACGGGACGCCAAGATCGCTTGCGACAAGGTGGGCCCCTCCTCCACTCCCGTGGCCTGCGATCTTGCGGATCTTGATTCGGTCGCCGCGGCGTCCGACGCGATCCGCGCGCTTCAAGGGCCCCTGGACGCCGTCGTTGCCAATGCCGGCATCGCCAACCTGCCGACTCTGCAGACGCGGTACGGCGTCGAGATGCAGTTCCTCGTCAATCATATCGGCCACTTCGCGTTGGTGAACGAGCTGTCGGGCCTGGTGCGTGACGGAACCGGGCGCATAGTGATCGTGAGCAGCAGCGCCAGCATCAATCAGGCGCCGGCCGAAGGCATCATGTTCGACAATCTCGACGGTCAGCGATTCTACAAACCCTTCATGTTTTACGGGCAATCCAAATTGGCGAACGCCCTTTTTGCCAAAGAGTTGTCACGTCGCTTGAGCGCCCGAGGCATAACCGTCAATTCGCTTCACCCCGGCGCTACCCGGGGAACACGCCTTAACAAGAATGCGAGTCTGCCGTTGAAAATCGCCCTGTCGGCTGCACAATTGTTCATGAGATCGGCGCCGCGGGGTGCGGCAACTCAGGCGTTGCTCGCGGCGAATCCCAGCGTTAGCGGAATCACCGGGGAATTTTGGTCGAATTGTCAGATCGCCAAAGGCAGTGCCCTGCTGCAAGATCCCGACCTCGCGAAGCGCCTATGGGACGTATCGGAGGACATCGTCGCGAGACAAAGTGCTTCCCCCGCGAAATCGCTCCGCGAAGCGGCGTAAAGGCTGAATCGAGCGATTTTACGAATTGCGCATCACGGCTCACTGTAGGAAAAGTCCGCGTCGCTTTAGGGTAAAAGCCTACCAACAGGTAGAACCATGTTATGACAAAATCCGCCGATGGAGCATCACGCCTATCAACTCCCTTCTTGAAGAACCGAAATTACCGTCAACCTCCACTCTAAGAATTCACGCGCGCCGTTGACGGCACTGATCTGCAGTCTGAGCTTGACTCTCGGCGGCTGCGGCGTTGCGCGAGTTAGAGGAGTTCCGGAGCCGAACCTCGCACGTGCCTCAATCCCCTACCCAAATATTGATGCTGAATTGGGCGAGCGTCTATATCCCAGTGAAATGCCGATCGCCGAAGATCTTGCGGTCATTATCGAAGAAACGATCCGCAAGCAATACGACGCCGGCAGCGCGAGGCGCGACGCACATCCAAAGGCCCATGGATGTGTAAAGGCCGAGTTCCACGTTCTCGAACACCTTCCAGACGCTCTCGCGAAGGGGATGTTTGTCCCCGGCAACACATATCGAGCCTGGATCCGCTTTTCGAACGGTTCGAGCGATCCGACACGCGCTGATATAAAACGCGATGCGCGCGGGATGGCCATCAAGATCCTAGGGGTGCCTGGAAAAAAGCTGTTAGAGGATCAAGATCAAGCGATGACGCAAGATTTCATCATGATCAATCATCCGGTATTCTTTGCAACCGACCCTGCTCGCTATCTATCGTTCATGCAGGATTCAAACAGCGATCACTTCTATCGGAAATTGCTCATTCCTTTCGATCTCGGGGCAAAGGGCACCCGGATCGCCCTGGAAACACGGAGCTCGAGAATCTCCAGTCCTCTCCAAGCTCGCTATTGGTCCATGGTTCCTTATCAATTTGGAATAGGTGCCGGCCGTCAGGCGGTGAAATATTCCGCAAGAGCATGCTCGGCCACCGTCGAGCCCATGCCGCACAAGCCAGGTCACGACTTTTTGCGAGATGCACTAAAAAACACGCTCCAAATCGGCGAGGCGTGCATGGAGTTCCTGATACAACCGAGAACCTCAAACAGCATGGATGTGGAAGATTCCCGGATAGAGTGGAAAGAAGCGCAAGCGCCCTTCTACCCAGTGGCAACTATCCGCATCCCGCAGCAGGTTTTCGACACTCCTGAACAAAACGCATTCTGTGAAAATCTGTCCTTTACCCCTTGGCATGCACTACCTGACCACAAACCACTCGGAGTGACAAATCGGCTGCGCAAGATAATTTATGCGCACATCAGCACAGTGCGACACGAGATGAACAAGGTAAATGAGGAAGAGCCCCGGTAAGTACAATCAATGCTCATTTTGCCCGCGACCTGCCCCACAATTATCCTCTTGCAAACGTGCGCACCGCTCTGAGCGTTCGCGGCCTTTTGCTCAAATGCCCATAAATCCATGGTGAAGTCCGTTCCTATCTGCCAATATCGCAAGTCGCTAACTGAATTGCTTCAACTCGCGAGCGTGTCAAATCGAGCTTCATGAGCACCGGAACAGCATTGTTTTCTGCCGAGCATCTTCCAAACACCAGACGGCGATTACCGAAACACATCGGTTTTATCCCCGACGGCAACCGCCGCTGGGCAACAGCCCATGGACTACCCAAGGAGCGCGGGTATGCACGCGGCATTGCACCCGGGCTAGCGCTATTCGACGAGTGCAAAGCGATGGGAGTCGAGGAGGTTTCCGTCTACGGATTCACTCAGGACAACACCCGTCGACCAACCGTTCAATCACGGCAGTTTCGCGCAGCATGCGTTTCATTTGCCCAGGAAATCTCGCGCCGCGGCGCCTCGTTGCTGGTCCTGGGCGATGAGCGCTCGCCGCAATTTCCAGCTGAGCTTGAGGTGTTTCGCACGCGCCGGGGAGAGGGAATCAAAGTCAATTTCCTCGTGAACTATGGCTGGCAGTGGGACATTGCGGGGCTCAAGGAAGGTGCTCTACGATCCGCCGATGTCTCGCAGCTCGATCTCATAGTTCGTTGGGGTGGCGGCCGGCGGTTGAGCGGCTTTTTGCCCGTGCAATCGGTGTACGCGGATATCTTTGTAATTGACGCGTTGTGGCCCGATTTCAAACCGAAGCATTTAGAAGACGCTCTCTCGTGGTTAGCAACGCAAGATCAAACATTGGGAGGCTAAACAACTTTGCGGCACGGGTGACGACTGCGCTCGGCGCTGGCTCACGCGCATACCCGGCTGGGCGTTCCTGCCACGCGATGGCAAGCACGATGCCGAGTATGGCGCCGACCGACCGGGCGCTTTGCTTGATCTAGATCAGGGCTTCAGCTGCGCCCGAATCTCCCCGGGCTTGTGCTCGGCGCTGTGGACATTCACATACAGTTTCCCAGCCTTGAAACTCGCATACTGCTCATCAGTGAGCTTAGAACCTGCGGGGACCGACCACACGCCCTCGGCGCTCTTGCTGAGCGTGATAATGGGCGGGCCGCTCTGGCCTGGTGCGCCCACGTGAATGTGCGCCACCGTCCCGTCGATGCCCGCAGTCTTTATGGTGCCGCTGACGGATTTGTCCGCAGCGATCGAAATTGTTCCGGTACCGGACGCCGATGTCGTCACCGGAGGAGTCTCTTCGGCACCGTTCAAGTTCACTTTCAAATCGACAGCGAACACCGATCCGCTGAATGCCATGAGGGCCGCGGTGGCTACGACGGCGCGAACACTGGGTATGTGGAACGACTTACTCATGATTAGCTCCATGGGGTTGTGTTTCGAAGGGAGGGAGTTGCTACTTAGAAACTGTCAGCGCTAGGCTGTCCAAAGCCTTCCGGTTGTTGATTGGCGTTAAGAACATTCTCCTCGAGGGGCCAGTTTATGGGAATGCCAATATACCTTGTTCGGCTTCCGGTTTTTTTAGCATTATTATTTTCGAGCGCCGGCTCTCCTGTTTATGCGCAGACTTCCACAGCGCCTCTCGAGCTTGTTGTGCTCGGCTCAGGGGGACCTGGAGCCACCGGGCGGGCGGCGGCGAGTTATCTCGTGCTCATCGCCGGAATTCCGCGGATACTCGTCGATGCCGGTCCAGGCGCATTTGCTCGGCTCGGTGAAGCCAAGCTTTCCCTAGCGAAAGTCGACATCGTTCTGCTGACTCACCTGCACATCGATCATGCGGGCGAACTGCCGGGCCTGTTTAAGGCACGCGCCGTGTCCAGTTCTGACCCAATAGTGTTCAAAGTGTGGGGTCCTGAGGGTTCGCACGGGCAAAATCACGGCGCGAATTTCTCGTCCACCAGTCGATTTCTCCATCTGTTGTTCGGACCGAACGGCGCGTTCGCCTATTTGAGTGATTTTTCCGCACCGATGACCCTCCAGGCACACGACCTTCCTGCTCAGTTAAGCGCGACTGCGGTACCGAATATCATCTTCAGGCAAGGCGGCGTGGCCATTAGCGCGATCGCCGGACACCACGGCGACGCGCCGGCGGTGATCTACCGAATAGAGTGTGCAGGCAGGAGCGTTACCTTTTCGGGCGACATTGATGCGGAAGGGCTCCCGAACCTACGCAGCATCGCCAAGAACAGCGACTTGCTGGTGTTCAATAGCGTCGTGCTCGATCCGCCCAATTCCCCGCCTGTGCTCTACACACTGCACACACCGCCGCACGACATCGGCAAGCTTGCCAAGGAGGCCGGCGTACGCAGGCTTTTGTTGAGCCACCTGTCACCCGCCACTGAAGAGATGCACGACGGCGTATTGAAATCTATCCACGAGAACTACACCGGCCCCGTGAGCTTGGCCGAGGACGGAATGCGTGTGCAGCCTTAGCGCCGGCTAAACGACGATCACCGGACTTCACGCGGCCGCGCACGTCTTCTCACTCGTACCGTGGCCGCATGCAGCAGCATCCGTGAGTATAGGACATGAAATCGCAATAGCAGTGGGAACCCGCTACCGAGCGCCAGAGCTCCCGTCTGACGGTCGGCCGCCGCTGCAACAGCCGATCCGAACTGCAGTAAGGTCCGGTTGTCATTCAAGGGCACAACGCGAAACCAAGATCTCGTGCGCTCATAGCGATCACACATCAGCAGTTGCGTCGCCGTGCGTTCTCCGACGTACCACACCGCAAATGAAGCCGCCGATCCGTCCGCAAGCGCACGCGCTGCGGAATCGCTTGACGGCAAGCCAAGAAGACCACCGAGAATCAGCCGCTCGACTCGAAACACCGGGGTCGTGTAAAAAGCAAATACGAAATCTGCCAGGCTTACCACGCGATCAACTGTGACGGCAAAACAATCGCCGTACGTCCCCCAGCGCTCGGGGTGCGTACCGCCCCGGTACGTCTTCAGCAGCGCATCCTCGGGCACGCCTTTTCGCGTTATCGAAAACATAATCCGTTATAGTGCCAGCGCGGCAACCTTACCGAGAGGCCTCGCTGTGGCTATTCGAATCGTTCGTCTAGGCACCGACCGCCTCCCCGAAGAAGGTCTTCGTATTGGCACCGTGAGGCGCCCACCTCGAGGCATTCCTAAGACGGAGTATGCCTCAAAAAACTTTTTTGATGTCTGGCTACCGACGCTTGCGCCAAGTCCGGAATCGGTCAAACAGGCGCTGCTGGCTCGATCGGAACGGGACTGGAATCGCTTCGTGAAAAAGTACCGTAGCGAAATGGCCGCTACTAACGAGAGGGCTACGCTGGATATTCTCGCGGCTTTGTCTCATCAGGCCGACTTCTCGGTTGGCTGCTATTGCGCCGATGAATCCCGTTGCCATCGCTCAGTGTTACGGGAGCTCCTCCTCGAGCGCGGCGCACAAGTGAAGTAGCCTTGCGTGAGTGGCTGCCACTCACCCCAAACCAAGGAAGCCAAATAAATCATTCATGTTGCGTGCCTCTCCGGTCGGCAAAACGCCCAAGCGTTCTACAGGATCACCCGCCCGATTTACCCAAAACGTCCGATAGCCGAACCATGTCGCACAACAGGCATCCCAGCCGTTTGAGGAGACGAAAACAAGATGTCCTGCGGGACAATCGAACGCCTCGATGCCGAGCTGATAGACCTCTGGCGCGGTCTTGAATTTGTGCACCTGGTCAGCGCTCAGAATATATGTGAATAGTTCGGACATGCCGGCGTAGGCAATGGCGCTCCCCAACATCTCTGGACTTCCGTTCGACAGTATCGCGAGCGGGATTCCGTGCGCGCGAAGCCGCTGGAGCGCTGGGAGTACGTCAGGATACGCCGGCAGGCGAACATATTCGCCCAGCAGGCGCTGACACTTTTCCTCAGAAAGATCCAGTCGCAACCGCGCACAGGAATGAAGTAGTGCATCTTTGGTGATAGTCAAAAAATCGACGTACCTATCGCACAGGGTGCGCAATCTCGAGTAATCAATTTGCTTCTCCCGCCATAAAGTCGCCAGAGCGGCGCCGTGCCGCGGAAACAATTCCTCGGCGAGAGAGCCAAGGGAATAAACGTCAAACAGCGTCCCATAGGCATCAAAAAGAATGCCACTCAGACGGTGACCGGGCGCGTCGCGGTCTACGGCAGAACGGTTACCTGCCAAGATTCTCCGCCGCAAATTCCCAATTAACGAGCTTGTCGAGCACGGCGTTCACGTAGTCGACGCGTCGATTCTGGTAGTCGAGATAGTAAGCGTGCTCCCATACGTCGATCGTCAACAGAGCTTTTGACCC
>PMMB01000269.1:7389-12346 GCA_003165495.1 Gammaproteobacteria bacterium
TCCATCAGGCGTTTGAGAGTGGCCGGTGGTTCGCCGCCGCCCTTGGGCTTCAGACTTCGCCAGTAAAACGTGTGATTCCACGCCTGCGCAGCATTGTGGAAAATGGCGACGAGATCTGGTTTCCCCGCTGTCGCCTGCACGATTTTCTGGAGCGGCATGTCCACGAATTCAGTGCCTATGATGAGTTTGTTCAAGGTGTCGACATAGGTCCTGTGATGCTTACCGTAGTGGAAAGCGAGCGTATTCGCGGAAATGACGGGCTGCAGCGCACTCTGCTCGTAGGGCAGCGCCGGCAGCACGATGGTTGGGGAAGAAATAGTGGCTGCGTTCATTGACACTCCTGCAGTGGCTTATGACTCGCGCCAACTCTACGGAGCGGTGCGCGCGTGCAGTATCGGCATCCGGCACCTAAAGACGTAGGCATGCGCTGACGACTAGTACACGTAAGGGACCTCCATCCGCACGCCCCTGATTTGGGCCAACGAGAGCGCCGACACATGACTGCTGCTCATGCCCTTGACGCACAGCCGCACGTCGCCGCTCTTGGTATTGATCCGCACGTGCGCATGTCGTTTTGGCCCGTAGCGCGACTCCACTGGATTGCACGTCGAATTCCGCGGCCGGCGCAGCGGCGAACTTCCTGCAGCGTCTGAACTGTCCCCACTGTGCTCCCCAATTGCCCTGCGTCTATCCCATTAGAGGGGAGCGGGTCCTCAAAGGTTTAAAGGACACGACAAGTGGCAGGGTAGCGTCAGCGCTTCACTTCCTCGACGACGGCCTGCCCGGAGACCCGCGCCTGTATCAAGGCCCAACACATGCCGAGCGTCAACATGCACGCCATCATGAACAGTGCCACCCAGATGACTGCGTTATGGTTGGACAGGCTGAACCAGCCCCAGCTCGCGAACAACCACACCATGGCCGCAAAGAACGCCAAGCCCAAGGCGACGCCCAATGTACCGAGGGATCGCCACGTCGCGTGCAAAAAGAAGAGCCATAGTCCCAACAACGCGATGCCCACCACCAATTGAAGGGGTACAAGGTGAGGAAAATTGCCGGCGATCCAATGCACGAACGAGTACCCCGTCGGATTGAAAGTGGCAATGACCAGAATGAGCGATGCGAGGAAGCGCCCGATGACACCGCCGATGCTTAAGTTTCGCATGCACCTCTCCGATCGATAGTGCGCGCATCCGTGCGCGGGGCTCGGTACTGCTTATGTTAGATCATCGCATCATAGTCCGCTTACGAATTGCTCTTTTGTTTACAACGCTTTGTAGAGTCCGGCGATGGTGTTGACTGCGAGTTCCGCTTCGGCGCGGTCGGGCACAGTAGTATCGTCCTTGAAGCCATAATAGTCGTCGTCGCCGACCACCTGAAATACCAAACCATCGCGTCGCGGGAGGAAAGACACGCCCTTGTAGAACAATCCGTAGTTAATGTCCGATTGGGGGATCATACGGGCCAACTGTCCGCGCACGGGAATGATCGACTCATCGCCGAACAGCGCGCGCGATCCATAACCGGTGGCATTGATCAACACCTTTTCACGCAATTTGGCAAAGTCAGCCGGCGTATGGAATTCCGCTATTTCGATCTTGCCTCCATTGGCGACGAAATCCGCCATGAGTAACCGAGCATAGGCAGTGATATTGAACATCATCAACGAATTGCGCCGCAAATACCGATTGCCAAACGGATGACTGCCTGGTCCGAAGTCCTCGCTGCGCGGGATCAGGTCGGCAATCAGCTCGCGTTGCAGATCGGCGAATTTAGGCCGGGTATCCGTCGATGAGGCCTCGCGTCGCAAGCGGGTCGAGTCGTCGGACACGAAATAGTCGTCAATGAATTCCACCGGATTGCCCGGCAGCCCAAGCAGGCTCTGATACGTTTGAAACGACCGGCGCACCATGTTCGCCCACAATTGTTTGAAGGCAGGCGTCGCATGGTCCTCGAGGCAAATTCGCGAGTCCGGCGTCCACAAACCAGAGGCGAGCGACGAACGCACGTTGGGCGGCAGATCCTTCGCATAGATCGTGACGCGGGCGCCGGCACGCTGCAGCAGCAGGCCGGAAGTGAGGCCCAAGGCGCCGCAGCCGATCACCGCGATCTCGCGCTCGCCGGCGGCCATCGCCTTTTGCACAGCGATGCCGCTCGATCCCCAGGATAGCGACCAGCCGCTGCCACCATGGCCGTAGTTGTGGACGATGACTTTTTGTCCGATCTGCTCGACATCAAGGCGTGGTCCCTGAGCACGGAAGGGGCGCGTGCAGACAGTGATTTGGGTGATCCGGTCGGTGCTGGCGCGCAGCGGAGCGAGTTGCAGGGCGGCGGCGGGCGCCGTTCGGCGCTTAGGCTGCAGACCACCGACACTGCAGCCGTCGATGCCGGCGACCAGTAAGGCTGCGCCGCCTGCGGCCAACAACCGGCGACGATCGAGCCGCTCTTGCTCGGAAAATCTCCGGTTTTTCATTTCAGCTCTATCTCCACGAACCGAAACTCATAGTCGTTGACGTTGACGACATTGTGTGCGACGCCCGCAAGGCGCGCATAGGAAACGCCTGCCTCGAGCGAAGCCGCCCGCACACCGCCAGCCTCCTCCAGCCGCAGAGTGCCGCTGGTCAGGGGCACCACAACGTAGTCATGGGCGTGCACGTGGTGTCCGGTGTCCGCTCCAGGTGCAAACCGCCATTCGGTAACGATTACGCGTTCGGTCTCAACCTGAACCGTCGATGTTGCTTTCACGATTTACATCCCCTCCGATCGACCTTGCATCGGCCGCGCCGGTAAGCCTAGCGTGTTCTAAAAGAAAGAATAGTCCCCCTCCCCTCGTGCTAACGTTTCGGGGAGCCATCTTAAAGGGAGCGAAAGACAATGCTGACAATTCCGCCGCCGGGTTTGGTTGCCATGGCGTTGACCCTCGTTTGTTGCGCAAGCGCACAAGCTTCCCCTCATCGGAACGATGGTGTCTATCAGGCCGCGCAAGCCAATCGCGCGGGTGCCCTCGATCTACTGAAGGAGATCGTCGACATCGATTCCGGCACCGGGGATGTCGTGGGAGGCGTCAAGGTCGAAGCGGTGCTCGCCGGCCGCTTAAAAGCGCTCGGCGCCGACGTGCGCACCGAGCCCGCCGAAGCTCCGGGGCTACCGGACAATCTGGTGGCCGTCTTTCACGGTACCGGAAAGGGCAAAATCCTCATAATTGCGCATGTCGACACTGTATTTGGCCCTGGAACGGTGGCGGGACGGCCGTTCAGCATGGACCAGCAGCGCGGCTTTGGCCCGGGCGTAGGCGACGAGAAGTCCGGCGTGGTCAACGCGGTCATCGCATTGAAAATCCTGCGCGACCTGGGCTTCAAGAACTACGCAACCATCACTCTGCTCCTCGATGACAGCGAAGAACGCGGTTCGCCCGGCTCCCGACAACTGATAGCGACCTTGGCGAAGCAACACGACGTTGAGTTCAACATGGAACCTGGAGATCCGCCGGATGCGCTCACGGTCTGGCGCAAAGGCTCAGCCAGCATTCGCATACAAGTCGCAGGACGCGCTGCGCACGCTGGCATGGCGCCGCAGAATGGCCGCAACGCCGCGGTGGAACTCGTGCACCAGCTCTCGGCACTGGAGGGTGCTTTCCCGCATTCCGGCGACGGCACGACGGTCAACCTCACTATTCTCAAGGCCGGCGAGCGCAACAACATCATCCCGGACCTCGCGCAGGCGACGCTCAATGTTCGCTACCGCAAGCAGGAAGATTTCGACACCGTGCTGTCCAAAGTCGAAGCCGGTGCAAGCACTACGCTGGTGCCGGATACCCATGTGACGGTGACGCACGATCCCGCGTTCCCGCCACTGACAGAAAATCCAAAGATCGACGCCCTCGCCGCCCGGGCCAGAGCCATTTACGCTGAAATCGGTAAGAGTGTGGAATTGTCGGGCAACGGCGGCGCATCGGAATCTGCTCTGGCGATGGCCGAGGGCACCGTGGCGCTCGACGGCCTTGGATACGTGGGTGGCGACTTTCACACGGACCACGAGTGGATAGATTTGACCAGCGTGGTGCCCCGGCTATATCTCTTTACGCGGCTTTTGATGGAGGCGGGAGCGAAGCCGCCGTAACCCGTCGATCGGTACTTCCTGCTATCTGACGACGCTTGTAGTCTTGTGCTGACTGAAGCAAACCGATTGTCGGCGTAGTGTTCCGGCTGTCGAGCACGCTCGGGCACCAATGGAGATTGTTATGCGGCTACCCATCATCTCGATAATTGGCTTGGCGATTGCGGCGCTTGCAGCGGGCTGCGACCATGCCAAATCCCCCCAAGCGGCGGCGAATGACATAGCCGCAGCCAAGCAATCCGCCGCGCAGGAAGTGTCCGAAGCACACCGGGAAGCCGCAAAGGACATCAACGGCGCATCGAAGGATCTTCAGGACAAATCCAGTGCATTGGCCGATGCGAACGCCAAAGCCGGCTATGACGTGGCAGTGGCCCGAGCGGATGGCGATCACAAGATTGCGATTCAGGAATGCATGACGCATGAGGGAGATGGGCAAAAGCTCTGTAAGGATAGGGCCGACGCCGATTATGATGCTGCCAAGGCGAATGCGAAGGCAACGCGCACCGCCCAGCAGCAGTGACGCCAAGGGAACAACTACAACAACAGTTAAATGGCGTTCGCAGGGATCGCTGC
Organism: Gammaproteobacteria bacterium; assembly: GCA_003165495.1. Lineage (GTDB taxonomy): Bacteria > Pseudomonadota > Gammaproteobacteria > Steroidobacterales > Steroidobacteraceae > Bog-1198. The sequence goes on from PMMB01000269.1 coordinate 12,079, forward strand.
GTCGGCGTCCAATAGGATATGCTGCACGACGGGACGCCAGAAAGGACATCTGAGACCATTGAATGCCGCCGGTGATCGTCTGCCCCGCGTGTGACTTAGCGCATCGGCGCACTACGGCCCCCGCAAGCGGGCTCACGCAGTGCGCGCGTTGCCGTGAGCCATTGCAGGGTCCGGAAAGCGCCGCCATCGATACCGCGATTGCGTTGGCCGTCTGCGCGTTGGTGTTCCTGTTGTTGAGCAATGCATATCCCCTGGTGGCCATGCAGGT
>PMMB01000109.1:0-1895 GCA_003165495.1 Gammaproteobacteria bacterium
GGGCGCCGGCGAAGCCGCCGGTGCCGTACTGGGCGCAGGCGCCGGCGAAGCACCTGCCTCGGCCGCAGCAGCCGGCTCGATCAACAGGATCAACGAACCCTCGGATACCTTATCGCCCTGTTTGAGTTTGACCTGCGTGATGCGGCCCGCCATGGGCGCCGGCACGTCCATTGCCGCCTTTTCCGTTTCGATCGTGATCAAGGGCGCTTCTTTCTCGATCTGCTGACCGTCCTTGACCAGGACGTCGATGACGCTGACGTCTTTGAAAGCGCCGATGTCGGGAACCAGAACTTCAATTGGATTAGTCACGGCGCTGCCTAGACCGAGAGGGGATTGGGTTTTTCCGGATCGATACCGAAGGACTGCATGGCGTCAGTCACCGTCTGCATGTCGATCTTGCCGTCGTCGGCAAGCGCCTTGAGCGCGGCGATCGCCACGTAGTGCCGGTCCACTTCGAAAAAGCGCCGCAGCTCCGCGCGGGAGTCGCTGCGGCCATAACCGTCCGTGCCGAGCACCGCGTAGCGACCGGGTATCCACTGCCGAATCTGATCTGCGACGGTTTTTATATAGTCGGTGGCGGCAATGAATGGGCCCTCGCGATCCGCCAAGGCCTGTTCAATGTTAGTCTTCTGTCGCGGGTCGTGCGGATGCAGCAAGTTGCGGCGTTCGATCGCCAGTGCGTTCCTGCGCAACTCGCTGAAGCTCGTGACCGAATAGACATCGGCAGGCACACCGTAGCTCTTCTCCAAGAGATCCGCCGCCGCCAGCACCTCGCGTAAAATCGTCCCGGAACCGAACAGCGTCACCCGGACCTTGCCACGGCCGCCGGTTTGCAACAGATATATGCCGTTCAAAATGCCCTGCGCCACGCCGGCCGGCATCGCCGGATGTGCGTAGTTCTCGTTCATGCAGGTAATGTAGTAAAAGACATTTTCCTGTTCCTGGTACATCCGCCGCAAACCATCCTGCACGATCACCGCCAGCTCATAGGCGTAGGTTGGATCGTAAGCCACGCAGTTCGGAACCGTGGTCATGACCAACTGGCTGTGCCCGTCCTGATGCTGCAATCCTTCGCCGGCGAGCGTCGTGCGCCCGGCCGTGCCGCCCACCAGAAAGCCTCGTGCCTGACTGTCGCCCGCCGCCCACATGAAATCGCCGACTCGTTGGAAACCGAACATCGAATAATAAATATAGAAAGGCACCATGCTCACGCCATGGTTCGAGTACGCCGTCGCGGCAGCGAGCCAGGAGCACAAGCTACCCGCCTCGTTGATGCCTTCCTCGAGAATCTGCCCCTGTTTGTCCTCGCGATAGAACATGAGCTGGTCGGCGTCCTGCGGCGTGTAGAGCTGTCCGACCGAAGAATAGATACCGATCTGGCGAAACATGCCTTCCATGCCGAAGGTCCGCGCTTCGTCGGGAACGATGGGCACAATGTGCTTGCCGATGTTCTTGTCCTTGACCAAGGCGGTCAGCATGCGCACCAGCGCCATGGTGGTGGAGATTTCGCGATCGGCCGTGCCCTCCAACAGCGAGCTGAATGCCTCCAGCGGCGGCACCACCAGGGGCGGCGCGGCCGAACTGCGTGCCGGCAAATAGCCGCCGAGAGCGGCACGGTGCTTCTGCAGGTAGCTCAGCTCTTCGCTGTCCTCACGCGGTTTTCTGAACGTCAACCCCGCGATCTCTTCGTCGGTAATCTGAATATTGAAGCGGTCGCGAACTTCCTTGAGCGCCTCGTCGCCGAGTTTTTTCTGTTGATGCGCGGAGTTCAAGCCTTCACCCGCCTTGCCCATCCCAAACCCCTTGACCGTCTTCGCCAATATCACGGTGGGTACGCCCTTGTGCGCGACGGCGGAGGCGTAGGCCGCGTATACCTTTTGCGGATCATGACCGCC
>PMMB01000109.1:1979-5223 GCA_003165495.1 Gammaproteobacteria bacterium
GAATGCGGCTTCGAGTTCTTGAATGATCTTGCCGTTGCCGCGCACCGGCCCGTCGAGCCGCTGTAGATTGCAATTGATCACGAAAATGAGGTTGTCGAGCTTCTCGCGCACCGGCATAGTCAGTGCGCCCATCGACTCGGGCTCGTCCATTTCACCGTCGCCCAGGAATGCCCACACCTTGCGGTCGGAGGGCGGCACGATGCCGCGATGCTCCAGATAGCGCACGAAACGCGCCTGAAAAATCGCGGTCATCGGACCCAACCCCATCGACACCGTGGGAAATTGCCAGAAGTCCGGCATCAGCCAGGGATGCGGATAGGACGACAACCCGCCGCCTTTGACTTCCTGGCGAAAGCGCAGCAGCTGACTTTCGTCCAAGCGGCCTTCCAGGTACGCGCGCGCGTAGATTCCGGGACTCGAGTGTCCTTGCACGAAGACCATGTCCCCGGGATGCGCTGCACTCTTGGCGCGCCAGAAATGATTGAATCCGACTTCATAGAGCGTCGCCGCCGATGCGTACGAAGCGATGTGGCCGCCGTATTCCGCATTCAAGCGATTCGCCTGCACCACCATGGCGAGCGCATTCCAGCGTATATAGGCCTCGTTGCGCCGTTCCAAGGATCGATCGCCGGGATAATCCGGCTCCTGCGCCTTCGAGATGGTATTGAGGTAGGCGGTGTTCGGCTTGAAGGGCAAATACGCGCCGGAGCGTCGCGTGAAGTCCACTAACTTTTCGAGCAGAAAGTGCGCGCGTTGCGGGCCCTGCGCGCGCATGACGGAATCGATCGATTCCAGCCACTCCTGCGTTTCGACGGGATCAATGTCTTCGAACGGCGATTGTTGAGTCATAAATGCACACGCCCACGTGTCCTGTTAAGATGGCAGGCACGTTACAGCGCCATTGCGCTGACTGCCAAGGTTATATCGGTACTGAACCGTGGCGCTATCTTCGGGGTTTGGTTTTTCACGGTCAAGCAAGGGATAGGCTTGCGGTTTCACGATATGCCCACTCGCTTGCCCTTCGACCAGCTGCTCGTGCCCGTGCGCCAAATCGGCGCACGGATAGCCGCGTCGCTGCTCGCCCGTTATTCCAGCGCCTTGGTGTTCCTGCCGCTCGCGCCGGTCGAGGCGGACTGGAGGGCTTTGCCGCACGGCGCCGTGCTGCGCGGCCTGTACGCAAGCAAGGTACACAAAGCCGGCGATTGTTTTCACCTAAGGGTCGGAACGCGTGCGCAGACACTGTTGGTCGTGGCGTGTTTGGCCGATGAGACCAGTACCTTTGAACGGTTGCAGGCGGCCGGCAAACTCGCGCGCAGCGCATTGGACGGCGAACCGCAGTCGCTGCTTTTGTGGCAGCAAGGCTGCGCGGCTGGTCCTGCGAATGCGACCTTGAACGCCGCTGTTGCGGCGCTCCAGGCGGCTGCATTTCGCTTCGCTTCGTTCAAGAGTAAACCGAAAACTCGCGTACGGCTGGCGCGTATCGACATTGCTTCGGGCAGAAAATTACCCGACCTCGATCTGACGCTTGCGACGGCCGCCGGGAACAATCTGGCCCGTTGGCTGACGGCGTTGCCGCCCAATACCCTCGACGCGCGGGGCTATCGCCGTTTGCTGCAGGAGCTTTCGCGGCGCCTGCGCTTAAGCTTCAAGTTCTACGGCGAGACCGAGCTCAAGCGTCTGGGTGCAGGCGCGTTTCTCGCCGTCGCACGCGGCAACGGGACGCGTGATGCCGGCATAGCACATCTTTCCTACCGCCCCCGCGGCGCCGCGGCGCCGACGGTAAGCCTCGTGGGTAAGGGCATATGTTTCGATACCGGCGGTACGAACTTGAAGCCGCATAAAAGCATGTTGGACATGCACACCGACATGGAAGGCAGCGCCGTCGCGGTGGGCAGCCTGTACGCACTGCATGCATTGCGTTCGCCGATGTCGATCGATTGCTGGCTGGCGATCACGGAAAACCGCATCGGCCCGCTCGCCTACAAACCGCAAGACGTGGTGCGCGCCCACAATGGCACGACCATTCAAGTGATACACACCGACGCCGAAGGCCGCATGGTTCTGGCGGACGCGCTCAGTCTCGCGGCCGCCAGGAAGCCGCGCGCGATCATCGACTACGCGACGCTCACGGGTGCATGCGTGTATGCCCTCACCGAACGCTACAGCGGCGCGTTCACCAACCGGCCGGAGGCGCGCGATCTGATCGAGTCCGCCGGCAGCAGCAGCGGCGAGCGCGTCTGGTGCTTTCCCATGGATGTCGACTTCGATACGGATCTGGAGAGCAGCGTCGCCGACATATTGCAGTGTGCAACCGACGGCAAGGGCGATCACATATTGGCGGCGCGCTTTCTGAGTCGATTCGTGCCCAAGGAAATCGCCTGGCTGCACCTCGACCTGGCGGCGGGCTCGCGCCACGGCGGACTTGCGCACATCGCCACGGAAATCACCGGCTTCGGCGTGCGCTACACACTCGATTTACTGCGCCGCGGCTGGCCGCCGGCCCCACCTACGGCGTCTCGCAAATGAACACGCTGAAGCTGCGGCGACCCGACGACTGGCATGTGCATCTGCGAGACGGCGCCGCGCTTGCCGCGGTCGTGAAATTTACCGCGGAGCGATTCGGGCGAGCCATCGTGATGCCCAATCTGAAACCGGCGATCACCACAGCGGCATTGGCGCGCGCGTATCGCGGACGAATCGTGGCGGCGCTGCCGGAGAACACGCGTTTCGAACCGCTGCTCACACTGTATTTGACGAATACCACGACGCCGGATGAGATCGATCGCGCGCGGGCAACCGGATTCATCCACGGCGTCAAGCTCTATCCCGCCGGCGCGACTACGCACTCCGATGCCGGTGTGACCGATATCGCGAACGTGTACAGGGTTCTCGCGCGCATGCAAGAGATCGGCATGCCATTGCTGGTGCACGGCGAATCGCCGCACCCCGACGTGGACGTGTTCGACCGTGAAACGCATTTTATGGATTCGGTGCTGCAGCCGCTGCTCGAACGCTTCCCCGGCTTGCGCGTGGTGTTCGAGCACATCACGACGGCGCGCGCGGTTGAATTCGTCACCGGAGCTCGGGCCGGCGTCGCCGCGACAATCACGCCTCAGCATTTGCTGCATAACCGAAATGCGATTTTTTCCGGCGGCATCCGGCCGCATTACTACTGCCTGCCGATTTTGAAACGTGAGAGCGATCGACAAGCGCTGCTCGGCGCCGCCACCAGCGGCAATCCGCG
>PMMB01000019.1 GCA_003165495.1 Gammaproteobacteria bacterium
CCTCCTCAACTAGGAGACTACGAGCGGGGGCTGAGACCGGTGTCATTGGGGTGCCATCTTTCGCGGGCGCGTCACCGTTATGGAAAGCCTCAGTTGGCCCACGAAGTTAATGACCCAAATGGCCGCGCCTACAATCGCACCGCATTTCTCAAAGCGCGCAAGGAGATGATGCAGGGCTGGGCCGACTATCTCGTGCGCTTAAAAGAAGGCGCGGTCTCTTAGTGGGTGCGAGCCCACCCGGCAACTGTTGCTCCAGCCGGTAGTAACCGGAGCAGTCGTGGAGGTGACGAGGCCGCTGGTGAGTGGTGCACGCCTGTCGCGATACATCACGAACGAAGACTGATAGGGACAATCGGCTGATTAGCGGCGCGAAGCACCGTGGCCAAAATGGGTACGCACCTTGGCGATGACCTCCTTATCCGACATTTTATCATCTGTCTGAACTGCCGAGATTTTGGCTGCCGGCATCGTTTTGACGATACGTTTGTGAAATTCACCTTTTGCTTCGCCCGGACCAATGAGAAGAAGGCTGACATCGCGAGGTAAGGCCGCGATCACGGCATCATAGTAGTGGTTCAGGTCGCCCGCTGCCGGCTGTCGTCTGCCGGAACTTGCCGCGCCTCATAGCTGCCTTTCATCGGGGAGTCTCCGCCTCGCTCCGGATGCTTCTCGACTTGCGATTGCACCGTCTTGATGGTTTCTCCATCGGGCGTCAGCTCTACAATGATTGCTTTGCGATGATCAATCCAGATGCCAGCGTGCTGAGTCACCAAAATCTCCTTTTCCTGCGACGCAATTTGGATGTTGTGCATCAATCGAGAAGTGGCGCGAGTCGAATAGAATTCGCATTGGAGTCTCCATGGTCGCATGCCACCTCCACAGACGCTAGAGAGACGCTTTCATAGTGATCCGAAAAAGAGGAATCGGCACTCAGCCTCACCATTTCGCGACCCCTATATTCTGACCGCCAATTTGCACGTTGATCGCTGCTATGGTTACTTCTGCGGCGACCTTTTAAACATACGATCGATCTTTTCGTTGTTTGCATCGCAGCTCTGCTGAGCTGCCTGCGCGGCTGATGCGGCTGCATCGGCACGATTCTGCGCTTGCTCCGCCGCCGATTGCGCTACCGACGTTGCGTTGCCGACGGAGGCCTTCAGGCTGCGCTGATCCGAAGAGAGGCGAGCGACCTGCTGCGTTAGTTCGTCCACCTGCGCCTGCAATGGCTTGAGGTCTGTGCATCCGATCGCGCTCGCGAGACACAGGGCGACAGCACCAAATGTGAGCATTCTGGTCATTCATCGGCTCCTATAGTCATGTTAGATGTAACTGTGAAGAGCTACGCAAGCTAAAGCCTAGAAATATAAGCATTTCTCATCGCCACTTTAGTGACATTAGTTACCGCCGACATTTAGGACAATATTTAGTTACATCCACAGAGGGTGCTCACTATCCTCCTTCAAGTGCGATGCGCGGAACTCGACGGTCTCGTTGAATCCTTGTTCCGGGAGTGGCACCCAAAAGTCCGGCTCAACCAAACCGCCATGAAATTACCTGACATGTGACAGACCGCCCCCAAAATCGAAACAGTCTCCGACAGGCGTGAGTGACCTCTTGATCGAGACGTGTCGCTCAATGCTATCCGCTATCCGCTGCAGCATAGGTCAACTCGCCCCGCACAATCCGCGCTGGCGCTGTCATCGAATGCACCATACTGTGTTTGGCATCGAGGATGTGCACGACCTCGATGCCACGCACGCGGAGCGCATCAGCGATCATCGACCGATGACAGCGCCACCACACGGCCTCTGCGCACATCATCGCCGTTCGCGCTTCGCTCGCCACCTTCAGCAGCTGGGCCAGCCCGTGCTCGAATTCCGCGCTCGACATGTAGTCGGCATAACCTCGAAACGAGGCGTTGCGCCACGCCGTATTGGGCGAATCGGGCGAAACACGTCTACGTCCGCCCAGAGATGGCAACCAGCGATAGCCGATCGCGTGTGTGGCGAGCGTCGCCGCGAGTGCTTCCTTGCCGTACTGCGGGTATTTCCGCGAACCGGGGAAGCTGCGCACGTCGGCGATTACCTTAATGCGGGCTCCGGCGAGCAAACCTAGGAACTCCTCGATCGGACGTGTCGAATGACCGATCGTCCAGATCGTCGCCGGCAGTTTGGAATGCTTGGACGGTGACATCGCTCAATCGATCTTGTGCAGCGCCGAGCCTTTATGCATCGCGATGTGATCGGTTTTGTCACTCTTGATCTCGTACTGCGGATCGTCCGCGCTCGCGTGGTGGGTGTAACCCTTGTAGTCGGTGTCTTTCTTATGCACCTGGGTGATTTTGCCGCTCACATGGCCCGCTTCGGAATTCCAGCGCACGTGATCGCCTACCTTAAATCTCGTGGTCATGCGAATAACTCCTCTTCAGAGCGAGCAAAATCGGAACGACGACGCCTTCGCACGCACCTGCTTGACCGCAACCGAAGTTTTACGGCGGGTAGGGGTTCCCTCATTTTGCTTCCAAAAGTAATGGCATGGACGCCCTTGCTTTATACGGCATCCATTGTGCCAAAGGGGAAGTGTCGAGCATCCACTTAAACCAGTAGGACCGGTCACGATGAACATTACGTAGGTTGGGGTTGATTTGGCAAAGTTGGGTTTTTAACGTACACGGAGTCGATGCGCGAAGAAGCTGCACATGCAATCCGGGTTCCGACCTAGTAGGTGGGCGGCCTGCCTCGAGGATCGCGTTCTTTGGTCGAGATCTTGACTATCCGTCCTTCGCCCTCCACGACGAGGTGAAAAAGTTGATCGGCGTGGAAAAACGTCAAACGAAACCGGCCAGCATCCTCCCCGACGCCTCGTTCGCATAGACTGGTGATCTTGTTCTGATGCATTAAGGGTCTAACTAGCTCAACCTCGATGTCGAGACCCGCGGCGACGATTTCGACAGGAACGCTGAAGCTGCCGTGTTCGAACTCGATCGTGTTCATTGCAGCAACCGAGATGTGGGCTCGCGGCGGATCGTCCGCCAGCCCGGTTGATCGAAGTAGATCCCATAGCGATCTAACGCACGGACGATGGTCTGCAGGCCGCGATGAGGTGGCTGTGTCGTTTGGCCCTGCAATATGAGCACACCGGCAATGATTTCGGCAATAAATGTGTGAAATACTTCGTCGGCCTCGGGTGCAAGTTTGCATTGTCCGACGATGGCGGCAACTTGCGTTTGGATTCGGTCTCCCAGGATTCGGTAGTCTGCCTGGGTTGATTTCACGGGGTCTATGCCTATGCCGTTCGACACGATCTTGCGCAGATCACTCATATTCCTACGAAGCTGTGCGTCGGTCGCCCATTTCTTGCCGTGATCGAGCGTAGGTCCGCTGGTTTCGCTTGCTGACCGTTCCCCTGAGATTGCAGCGGACACGGTCGATGCAGCACCGAGCACCACGGTAATAGCGTACCCAATGAGCAGGATCTTTTTAAAACTCATCCTATCGACCTCGAGCGGAATATGAATACGTCCATTGATTTGCCGACATGCCCAGAATCGTGTCGAGAGCCCAACCAGATCCTTCAAGCAATGTCACGGTGGTCCTTCTTGTAGACCGATACCGGCAGCGACGAGAAGCCGCTACCTGGGTAGACCGCCATGATGAGTTCTTTGCCAACTGTCACAGTGAATGTGTGGCTGTGTTTCAGAAGCTCTTCCAGAATGACTCGCAGTTCCATTCTTGCCAGGGGCGCTCCCGGGCACACATGGATGCCCGCTCCGTATAGTAGGTTCGTTGCCGGATCTCGATCGAGCCGAAATTCATCGGGATCGCCAAAGACAGTCTCATCGCGGTTGGCCGATGCCCAGATGAGGGTCAAGCGGTCGCCGGCTACCATTGGTTGACCGCCAATCTCGGTCGGCTCCGTGGTGATGCGGCGGCTCGCAATCAAAGGAGCACGGATCCGCAAGATCTCGTCGATAGCGACGGGCAGTAGTGATATTTGCTTTCGCAGTTGGTGTTGCAGCGCCAAATGCACGGCGAGGTAATGCACAAGAATACCCACGGCGGCAGCGATCGTTGCCAATTCACCGACTGTCCAGTTGCGAAGAATACTGACGATTTCCTCGTCCGTCAGCGGCTCACCGTTTACACGCTCCTGAATCAAGCGACTGAGGACATCATCTCCAGTCAGCGCCTTTTGGTGTCGGCGCTCAAATAATAATGTGTTGACGTACCCTTCAAATTCATGGGCAATCGCTGCCATGGCGGGTCGATCGCAGGCTAAGGTGGCCGCGAAGTTCTTCTGGGACCAGCGCCGCAGCGGCTCGTGGAGGCCCGCGGGCCATTCGAGGAAACCGCATTGGATTTCGGCCGCATAGAGTTCGGCGAATTCCCGCATCAGTTCAATG
>PMMB01000277.1:0-7871 GCA_003165495.1 Gammaproteobacteria bacterium
CGGCGTCGCCGCACATCCGGTAGAGGCCTTCCAGCATGCCCCAGCTCGCCGGCAGTGCCGGGTTGATCGTGACGGCCCGCAGGAATGCCTGGATAGCCTGCGGCGCGTCCTTCATCGCCACGTAGCAATGGCCGCGCTCNNTCCGCGGTCCGGGTGAGCTGGCGTTGGCCGAGCGCGAGCAGATAGAGGACGTCGCGGTTTTCGGGGACTTGGCTAAGCAGCGCGGTCGCCCCCGCCACGCCCTCGGCGAAGCGCCGCTCCTTGACGAGCGCGCGGACGCGCGCGACATCGGACTCCACGGTCGAGGTCACATGGGCGGTTGCTGTGGCAGGCATGGGCATCCGATTAGTAGAGGGTGGGCATCGCTGCCCACCCCTTAAGTCTACCGCGCGAAGCCCACCTCTAGAACTTGAATCCGACCTTCAGTCCCAGCACCCGCGGCCGCAGCGGCACCTCCGCCTTGATGAACTGCGCGGACGACGTGAACAGGCTCGCGTCCGAGTTGCCGAGGTTCGTGCCGTAAGCCTCAACATGCCACTGGTCCTTCGCAACGCCGAAGGCCGCGTCATAAGTCGTGTATGCCGGTTGGTCGTATCGCAACCATGTCGTCGTCGGCACGAGGGCGCCTGCGCCGGACTGGAAGCTGCTCGGCTCGTTCTGCATATCGCCGACGTGCTCCGCGCCGACCCCGAAGAACATCTTGTAATCGTTCATGTGCCAGTCATAGCGCGCGCGCAGGTTGTACTCGATCGTCGGCGAAAAGGCCGGATTTGCGCCGACGGTGCCGAGCGGGTTTTGCAGCGGCACGTTCTCGCTCTGCGCCGCCGACCAAACCTGCGTGATGCACTGGCCGAGCGCCGTCGGATTACCCGCTACTGCATTCGTCGACTTGATGCACGGCGAGTTCGTTTCCGATGCGTTGTTGTGCGAAATCGAACCCTGCAGCGTCAGTCCCTCGGTGACCCGCGCGACGATCTGCAGCTCTGCGCCCTTGATCCGGTAGTCGGGTCCCTGCACGCCGAACGTCGTGTTGCCAAAGATCGGCGGGTTGTAGATCAGCGTCTGGACGTTCTTCCAGTCCATGACATACGCCGAGCCGTTGACCTGGAGCCGGTGGTCCAGCCACTCGGTCTTCCAGCCGATCTCGTTGTTGGTCAGCGAGTCAGGCGGATACGTATAGGGCTTGTTGTACTGCTTGACGAGCGTCGGATTCGCATCCGGGCCGACCGTCGCCAATCCCGTTGCCGGATTCTCGTCGATGCTGACCTCGGCGCTGTTCTTGCGGTTGCCGGCGCCCGGGCGGAAGCCCTGCGAGAACGTGTAGTAGAGCATCGCGTCCGGCATGATGTGCCAGGTTAGATTGCCGCGGCTTCTGAACCCGCTGTAAGTCGCATCGTGCGTCGCATCGGTGAGCTGCCCGCCCACGCATGTGCCGTTCGGGACACCCGCGCACGCGGGGCTCGTGGAGTACTGCGAGCCCTTAAAGGTCTCCTTATAGTGGTAATAGCGCGTCCCGCCGGTCACCGTCAGAACCTTCGGGATCAGGTCGTAGTCAATCGACGTGAAGAACGCCGTTTGCTTGTAGCCGCGCTCGAGGTCCTCGCCGAACGCGACATTGTCGTTGCGCTGGGTCGGATCGATCGCAGCGTACCCGGAAGCCGGAATCACGTTGCCAACGCACACTTGGGTACCCGCCTGGTAGAGCAGGAGGTTCGCCGGAGTACAAGACGGGATCGACTTGTACAGGAAATTCATGTCGTCCTTGATGTCGAACTCCTCCCAGAACGCACCGATGAGGCCCCGCAGCCGCCAATCGTCGGGCGTGCTGAGCCGCAGCTCATGGCTCTGGTGCGTGGTTTCGACGTGGTCCTGCCAGGACGAGACCGGCGAGTAGCAGGTCAGCGGACCCACTCCCTTGCCGATGGGGGCGCCGCCGCCGGCGCAGGTGTAGTAGAACCCGCCCGCCGAACGCGCGTAGTTCGTGTAATCCGCCGCATTGTCGATGGTGCGGCTAAGGTAGCCGCCCGTATATACCAGCTTAAGGTCGCCGATCTTGCCGTTGGCGGTCCACGACGTGTTCTCCCACTTGTCCTTGTCGTAGGATGGCGTGAATGAAGTCTCCTGCCACGGGCCGAGCGGTGTCTCCTGCGAACCGATCGGGTACTGCGCGTCCACGCCCTCCGCGTCCATGTACTGGTAGCTCTGCTGAATCAGCACATTCCAGTCGCTGTTGATCTGCCAGAGCGCCGAGGCACGGACGCCTTGGTAGGTCACCGGGTTCTGCGCCCTCTCCGCGAGGGCGTAGTTGTTGGCGGTGGCCGCGTTCGCCGGGTACGGGAGGTGATAGGAAATGGTGCCCGGATCCGTCGGGAAGCGTGTGAACTGGCTCGGCACATTGTCGATGTAGCCGCCGCGGCGATCGTTGTAGATGACCGCACGAACGGCCAGGGTGTCCGGGATCAGCGGCAGATTGAGCACCGCGGTGATCGCGCTGTTGGGATCGCCATGGGCGGTCGTGCCGTAGGAGGCCTCGGCATTGCCCTCCGTGACGTTCAGCTTCGGCTTGTTCGTGATGTAGCGGATCGCGCCCGCCTCGGCGCCACCCCCGAACAGCGTGCCCTGCGGACCCTCCAGCACTTCGATGCGTTCCATGTCGGCCATGTAGACGTCGACATTGCGCGCCGGGAACGCCATCGACTGATCGTCCAGGTAGGTCGCGACGTTCGGGAACGGATTGATCGCGGCGCTCGACTGGTTGCCGGCAAATCCCGCGCTCAGGCCGCGCATGTAGATATTGCCCTGGCCTGGGCCGTTGGAGCTGAAGGTGACGTTCGGCAGGTACTTGAGGACGTCGTCGAAGGTCGACACGTTCAACTGAGCGAGTTGCTCGCCGGTGATCGCCTGTATCGTGACGGGGACGTCTTGAATCGACTCGTTGCGGCGCTGCGCGGTGACGACGATTTCCTCGATACCACCGGCAGCTTCGGTATCGGCCGCCGCCGCCGCGTGGGAAGCGCCCGTGTATCCGCTGAGCACGGCCGAAATGGCATAGGCAAGCTTATGATTGGTGTTCAAGCATCTCTCCCTCAAAGATCACAAAAAATACAAAGACGTAACGCACGAAGTCGTCACGCACGATTGCTCGGAACGGCAGATAACATCCCAATAAGGTCAAGCCCCCCATCCTGAGTTCGGCCCGCCGCATCCCCCCTGCGTTTTTTTGGACGCAAAGCAGATTACATATTTTATTTATGACACTACTATGACTTAACTGTGATGCATCATTCAAGCGGTTCCTGGCATGATCGTCACCCCTATCCAAGGTCCGCCCCCGCAATGCCGACGATTCATGAAGCCGCCCGCTCGGTAGATGTGATTCTGGAAACCGAGGTGCTCGTGGTCGGCAGCGGTCCCGGGGGGCTTGCGGCGGCGCTCGCCGCGGCCCGTGCCGGTGCCCGCACCGCACTCATCGACCGCAACGGCTGCTTCGGCGGCAACATCACGCAGGTGGGGGTCGAGGGCTTTGCTTGGTATCGCCATGAGCAAACCGTAGATTGCGAGGGCATCGGCATTGAATTCGAGGAGCGCGCGAAAGCCATGGGCGCGGCCATGCCCGAGCCCCAGTCCTTGAGTCATGCGCTAGACGCCGAAATGTTCAAGTGGGTGGCCGACACCCTCGTCCAGGAAGCCAGCGTCACGCCGCTGCTGCACCGCCTGTGCGTGGCGCCGATTATGGAGAATGGTGCCATTCGTGGCGTCATTACCGAGAGCAAGGCGGGCCGCGAGGCCATCCTCGCCCAGCGAGTGATCGACGCGACGGGGGATGCCGACATCGCGACCCGCGCCGGGGCGCCGGTGCACAAGTCGCCCAAGCAGGAGATGATGGCAGTCTCCGTCATGTTCTCCATGAGCGGCGTCAACAAGCGTCGCTTTATCGACGCGGTGAAGGCCGATCCACAGACCTATGCCGACTGGTCCGGCAATGGCGAATGGGATTACGAGACCACGGGCAAGGAAGACAAGCTGTTCTCGCCCTTCCTGCGCAAGCCGTTCAAACAGGCGCTCGCCGCCGGCATCATCCCGCCGAGTCTGCATACGATCGCCGGCACCTGGGGCACGGTCACGGATCAGGGTGACCTCACGTATCTTAACCTGGTGCATGTGCCCGAGATCGACGGCACCGACCCGAATGATCTGACCAGCGGCGAGATGCGCGGCAGGCGCGAGGCGATCTACGCGCTGGAAGCGCTGCGCGGCTTCATGCCGGGCTGCGAGGACGCCAAACTGCGCAACTTCGGCATGACCTTGGGTATCCGCGATACCCGCAAGATCGACGCGCTCTACAATCTCACCGGCACCGATGTCCGCGAACAGGGCCGTTTCGATGACGCGATCGGCATCTTTCCGGAGTTCATCGACGGCTACGGCATCTTGATTCTGCCGACCACAGGACGCTACTGGCACGTACCATATCGGGCGCTGGTGCCGAAAGGCGTCGGCAACCTGCTGGTCGCCGGACGGTGCATTGGCGGCGACAAGGTGTCCCACGCCTCAGCACGCAACATGATGTGCTGCGCCGTGAGCGGCCAAGGCGCGGGAGTGGCGGCGGCCGTATCGCTGCAGCGGGACGAACCGCTGGATCAACTCAACATCGGCGCCGTCCAGAAAGAACTTGCGCGGCAGGGCGCCCGCTTCCGGTGAGCCGCGCCGGCGGCAAATCGCCGCTGCGCTTACCGATATAAAGTAATCGTGAGATGTGAGGGAATTTCTTTACGGCTATGCTGTCCCATGGAACGTCCGCGCGCGAACAGGCGGCGAAAGCCATGACGGAAATCAACATCGCGCGGCGAATCCCGAAATGAGACGAATGAGCCTGATTTATAAATCGCGCGTGCTGCCTTGCGTCGCGGCCCTGGCCTTGCTGCCTATCACCGGCTGCGCGGTGGGTCCCAACTTTAAGAAGCCCGCCGCTCCGGATGTCAGCGATTACACGGCCAGTCCACTCTCGACCACCGTCACCACCGCCAACATCTTCGGCGGGGAAGCGCAACGCTTTACCAAAGGACACGACATTTCCGCGGACTGGTGGACTCTGTTTCATTCCACGCCGCTCAATGAGCTGATTGAACATTCGCTCACAAACAATCATGACCTCAAGGCGGCGCAAGCGGCATTGTCAGTGGCAAGGGAAAATGTCCTAGCTCAACGGGGCGTTTACTATCCCAGTGTCACTGCAGGCTTTTCGGCCACCCGCCAGAGGCAATCCGGGCAAATCGCGCCCGCGCTCAACTCAAACGCCTTCCTATACAACCTTTTCACCCCGCAGGTCAGCGTTGCGTATGTGCCCGATGTTTTCGGCCTGAACCGCCGGACCGTGGAGTCATTGGAGGCGCAGCAACAGGAAGTTCGTTTCCAAATGGTCGCGACGTATAACACGTTGACCTCCAATGTAGTGGTCACGGCGATTCAGGAGGGCTCGCTGCAGATGCAGATTGACGCGACCCGCCAGCTCATCGACATCAATTCCAACATGGTTCAAATCCTGCAATACCAATTTGAGAAGGGGTATGCCAATCGGCTTGATGTCGCCGCGCAGGAATCGCAGCTCGCGCAAGTCGCCGCCACGCTGCCGCCGCTGCTCAAGCAATCGGCCCAGCTGCGCGACCTTCTGGCAGTTCTCGCCGGCCAGTTTCCGAACCAGGCACCTGATGAAACATTCGAGCTTTCGAGTCTGCAATTACCGGAGGAACTCCCGGTGAGTCTTCCTTCGGAACTAGTGAGGCAGCGTCCGGACGTGCTGCAGGCCGAGGCGAACCTGCACGACGCCAGCGCCAAGATTGGAATCTCCATAGCGAACCGGCTGCCGAATATTGTACTGACCGCAAATGCCGGCAGCGCGGCGGCGGCCATGGATCAGTTGTTCACCACGGGTACGGGCTTTTGGGGGGTGGGCGCGGCAGCGACAGCACCCCTTTTCCAAGGCGGGGCACTGCTGCACCAGGAGCGCGCGGCGAAAGCGGCCTACACTCAGGCCGCTGAACAATATCGCAGCACGGTGCTGACCGCCTTTCAGAATGTCGCCGACACATTGACGGCGCTTGAACAGGACGCCGATGCCCTGAAGGCGGCCGCAGCCGCCGCGGATGCCGCCAAGGTAACGCTGGATTTGGCGCAACGACAAATACAGGACGGCTACGCCGGCTATCTTGCGCTGTTGAGCGCTGAACAAACCTATCAGCAAGGCCGAATCAACTTGGTCCAGGCGCAGGCCAATCGCTATGCCGATACCGCGGCATTGTTTCAGGCGCTCGGCGGTGGATGGTGGCACCGCGCGGATTTACAGGATAATCATGAAAAGTAAGTCCCTCATGGCGATCGCGATGGCTACGGTGATGGCATGCGCCGGCTGTTCGCCCAAAACTAACGACACCCAACAGACATCATTCGTGACCGCCAGCAATGTGACACTGACGGCGGCCCAGCGACCGAACATTCACTTTTACACCGTCGAGCCGTCCAAATTTCGCAAGACGATTGAGACTACCGGGGCCGTCGATTTCGACAACGATCAGGCCACCAGCGTGTTAGCACCCTTCTCAGGCCCGGTGTCGCGGTTGCTGGTTTCCCTCGGCGATGAGGTCAAGAAAGGAGACCCGTTGGCCGAGGTAGATTCACCCGACTTTGCGGCGGCCATCGGCACTTACCGCAAGGCGCTCGCCACCGCCAAGACCGACCGACGGCTTGCCGACCTGGACAAGGATCTTATCCAGCATCACGGCGTATCTCAGCGCGAAGCGGACCAAGCGGAAACCGACGCGGTCAACGCCGAGGCCGACCGCGACGCCGCCCTGCAAGCGCTGGTCTCGCTGAATGTTAATCCGCAGACCGTCAAAGACATTCAGGAAGGCCGGACGATTTTGCGTCCCGGGGGGATGATTCGCTCGCCGATCGCAGGAACCGTGGTGGAGAAACTGATCACTCCCGGAGAACTGCTGCAGGCGGGAACCACGCCGTGTTTTACCGTTGCCGACCTGTCGCGCGTCTGGGTCATGGCGCAAGTTTTTGGTGCGGACTTAAGTTCGGTCAGCCTCGGCGATTCAGCCGAAGTGGTCACCGGTATCGATTCAAAAAACTTTTCCGGAAGAGTGGACAACATCTCAGCCCTGGTGGATCCCGACACCCGTTCGGTGGTCGTGCGTGTAGTGGCTGACAATCCAGGAAACTTTCTGAAGAAACAGATGTATGTTCGCGTGCTGATTCAAGCCCACCAGGAAAGCGCCGGAATGCTGGTCCCGGTCTCGGCGATTTTGCGCGACGACGAGAACCTGCCGTTTGTGTATCTCGCACAGTCCGACCGCAGCTTCGCGCGCCAGCACGTGACCTTAAGTTATCGGGCCGGGGACCAGTACGATATCGCGGCAGGCCTCAAAGCCGGCGACCAAATCGTGGTCGACGGGGGCCTCTTCGTTCAGTTCATGCAAACTCAATGAGCGAGCCGCGAAAGCCTTCGATCATGAATCGAATCGTGGCTTCTTCGCTGCGGCAGTCCTTTCTCATTGTCCTCATGACGCTCGTGCTCATCGGCGCAGGGTCCAGGTCGCTGGATCGCCTCCCGGTGGATGCCTATCCCGATCTTTCGCCTCCCATGGTCGAGGTCATCACTCAATGGCCCGGGCGCGCTGCCGAGGAAGTGGAGCGGCTGATCACGGTGCCCGTCGAAAAAGTGATGAATGGCATTCCTCAGATGACCACGATTCGCTCAATCTCGCTGTACGGATTGTCCGACGTCATCCTCACTTTTCAGACTAGCACGGACAATTACTTCGCCCGCCAGCAGGTCTATAACCGGATGGGTGACCTCAGTCTGCCGA
>PMMB01000277.1:7922-9965 GCA_003165495.1 Gammaproteobacteria bacterium
CAGTACAAATCCGTTCCCGGCGTGGCGGACGATTCGGGATTTGGCGGGGGAACCATGCAGTACCAAGTGCTGCTCGATCCGGTCAGGGTTGCTTCTGTCGGCTTGTCGGTGGCGCAGGTGGAGAGCGCCCTGACGGC
The DNA here is from genome assembly GCA_003165495.1 of Gammaproteobacteria bacterium. Classification (GTDB taxonomy): domain Bacteria; phylum Pseudomonadota; class Gammaproteobacteria; order Steroidobacterales; family Steroidobacteraceae; genus Bog-1198. The sequence continues at coordinate 8,060 of PMMB01000277.1, forward strand.
CAACAACGACGACGCCGGCGGCGGGTTCTATTCGCAAGGCGGCCAGTTCTACTACGTGCGCGGCATAGGGCGCATGATCACGTTGGAGGACATCGGCAACGTGGTGCTGGCGGTGCACAACGGCACCCCGGTGCTGCTGAAGAACGTTGGCCGCGTGGCCATCGGTATCGCCCCGCGCCTCGGTGAGTTCGGCTACGAGAAACAAGACGACGCGGTCGAGGGCGTCATCTTGCTGCGGACCGGTGAAAAAACCCAAGACGTCCTGAAGCGGGTTGAAGCGAAGACCAAGGAACTCAACGATGAAATCCTTCCGAAGGATGTCAAAGTTCTTCCGTTCTACGACCGCAGCAACCTGGTCGACCTGACCACGCAGGTCGTGGAGCGCAACCTGTTGCGAGGCATGTTGCTGGTCGTCGTGATCCTCATATTTTTCCTCTACGATTTTCGTGCGGGATTAATTGTCGCCACCAGCATCCCGCTGGCGCTGCTGTTCGCGTTTATTTGTCTCGATCTGCAAAACGCCTCGGCCAACCTCCTCTCCATCGGTGCGGTGGATTTTGGGATCTTGGTGGATGGCGCAGTGGTCATGGTGGAGAACATTTTTCGCCAGATCGTGGCGCGCAAAGGAACCGCACTCAACGTCAGGGAAATCATTCAAGACGCAGCGGCGGAGGTGGATCGCCCGCTTTTCTACGCGGTTGCGGTGATCGTGGCCAGCTTCCTGCCGATCTATGTCTTATCCGGGCCTTCCGGGACGCTGTTCAAACCGATGGCGGACACGATGGTTTTCGCGTTGGTCGGTTCCTTGATCGTCACGCTGACGTTGCTGCCGGTGCTGTGCGCGTGGTTCATGCGCAATGGCGTGCGGGAGCGGCGCAACGCCGCTTTTGAAGCCATCAAATCGGTGTACACCAAGGGTCTCGACTTTTGTCTCGCCCATCCTTGGGGGACCACGTTCGCATCGGCCATACTGCTCGCAGGTTCGCTGCTGCTCATCCCCCGCATCGGCGCCGAGTTCATGCCGCATCTGGATGAAGGCGCGTTGTGGGTGCGCGCAACCATGCCCTACACCATTTCGTTCGACGAGTCGGCGAAGATCGCACCCAAGGTGCGCGAAATATTGCGCTCCTTTCCCGAAGTCACCACGGTTGCCTCGGAACTGGGCCGGCCCGACGACGGCACTGATCCGACCGGCTTTTTCAACGTCGAGTTTTACGTCGATCTTAAACCTTACTCGCAATGGACCGGCTCCTATCGCACTAAAGCCGGGCTGATTGAGGCCATCAACCGCAAGCTCGAGGCATTTCCAGGAATCAATTTTAATTACACTCAGCCCGCGGAAGATGCGGTGGATGAGGCGGAAACGGGCTTGAAGAGCGCCCTTGCCGTCAAGGTCTTCGGTTCCAATTTAGAGACGCTGCAAAAAAAAGGCAAAGCCATCAAACAGATCTTGGAACGGGTGCGCGGAATCCGTGAGGTGACCTTGGTGCAGGAACTCGGGCAGCCTAGTCTCACCATCAAAATCAATCGTGCCAGGATTGCCCGTTACGGATTGAACGTCGTCGACATCAATAGCTTGATTCAGACCGCCATCGGCGGGGACGTGGCCACCCAAGTGGTGCAGGAAGAAAAGCAGTTTGATCTGATCGTCCGCCTTGAACGCCAATACCGGGACAACCCCGAGGAAATCGGCAATATCCTGGTGGCCACGCCCGCCGGACAACAGATTCCCCTCAAGGAATTCGCGGACATCCAGGTGGCGAACGGCGCCTCGTTCATTTATCGACAGGACAATTCGCGCTACATCGGTGTCCAGTTCTCGGTGGAAGGACGCGATCTGGCCGGTGCGGTGGACGATGCCATGCAGCAGGTCAAAGATAAGGTTGCGTTGCCGCAGGGCTACCGT
>PMMB01000063.1 GCA_003165495.1 Gammaproteobacteria bacterium
TGATGCCGGCGCGCGAGGTGGCTCTGACTGTGCCCGACAAGACCGTCGAGTCGCTCTGTCCCTATTGCGGTGTGGGCTGCCAGCTGACGTACAACGTCAAGGATAACAACATCCTTTACGTCGAGGGCCGCGACGGTCCCGCCAACCACGCGCGTCTGTGCGTCAAGGGCCGCTACGGATTCGATTACGTGCGGCACCCGCAACGCCTGACCGTGCCGCTGATTCGCCGTCCGGGTGCGCCCAAGCGCGGCGACTTTGTGATGGACCCGAACAACGTCATGCAGATATTCCGCGAGGCCACTTGGGACGAGGCGCTGGCGCTGGCCGGTGGGTCGCTGCGCAGCCTGCGCGACACCCACGGCCCGAAGTCGCTCGCCGGATTTGGATCGGCCAAGGGCAGCAACGAAGAGGCCTACCTGTTTCAGAAGCTGGTGCGACTCGGCTTCGGCAGCAACAACGTCGATCATTGCACGCGCCTGTGCCACGCCTCGAGCGTGGCGGCGTTGCTCGAAGGAATCGGCTCGGGCGCGGTCAGCAACCCGGTCATGGATGTCATCAAGGCCGAAGTGGTGATCCTGATCGGCGCAAATCCGACGGTGAATCACCCGGTCGCCGCGAGCTGGCTCAAGAACGCGATGCGCAGCGGCACCAAGCTGATCCTGATGGACCCGCGGCGCAGCGANNGTCATCGTCGAGGAGAATCTGGTCGATGCGAAGTTTGTCGCCGATCGCACACTCGGCTATGCGGCATTGGTGGAAAACGTGAAGGGCTACAGCCCTGAGCTGATGGAGCCGATTTGCGGCGTCCCCGCCGAGACGATCCGTGAGGTGGCGCGGCTATACGCCACCAGCCGCGGCTCGATGATCCTCTGGGGCATGGGCATCAGCCAGCACATCCATGGCACGGACAACGCGCGCTGCCTGATCGCGCTGGCGCTGATGACCGGACAGATCGGCAAGCCTGGTTCAGGATTGCACCCGCTGCGCGGCCAGAACAACGTGCAAGGCGCGTCGGACGCGGGCCTCATCCCGATGATGTACCCCGACTACCAGCGGGTGGATAATCCGCAGGCGCGAGAGCGTTTTGCGAAAGCCTGGGGCGTGCCGTCGGCGCAGCTCGACGACAAGCCGGGCCTGACAGTGGTGGAGGTGATCAGGGGGATCATCGCCGGGCAGGTCAAGGGCATGTACATCATGGGCGAAAACCCCGCGATGAGCGACCCGGACGCCGATCATGCCCGCGAGGCTCTGGCGAAGCTGGATATGCTCGTGGTACAGGACATCTTCCTCACCGAGACCGCCTACCTTGCCGACGTGATTCTGCCCGCGTCCGCCTTCCCGGAGAAGACCGGCAGCTTCACCAACACCGACCGTTATGTACAGATCGGACGCCGGGCATTGAACCCGCCCGGGCAGGCGCGGCAGGACCTGGACATCATCATCGACCTGGCGCGTCAGCTGGGCCTCAACTGGTCCTACGGCACGGGTGACGCGGCAGCGGCCGCGGTATTCGATGAAATGCGTCATACGATGCCGAGCATTGCCGGCATTACCTGGAAGCGCCTGGAGGCAGAACACAGCGTAACCTACCCGTGCGAGAAAGAGGGCGACCCCGGAACCCCGGTGGTGTTCGTCGATTCCTTCCCGACGCCCACCGGCAAGGCACGCTTCGTGCCGGCCGACATCATTCCTGCCGACGAACGGCCGGATGCCGACTACCCGCTGGTGCTGATCACCGGCCGCCAGCTCGAGCATTGGCACACCGGCAGCATGACGCGCCGCTCGGGTGTTCTCGATTCGATTGAACCGGACCCGGTGGCGTCGCTGCACCCGCTGGATATGGCGGCGCTCGGTGCGAAGCCGGGCGACCTGATCACCATCGCCTCGCGCCGCGGCAAAGTCACCCTGTACGCACGGGCCGACGATGCTTCGCCGCACGGCTCGGTGTTCGTCGCCTTTTGTTACTATGAGGCTGCGATCAACAAGCTCACCAATTCCGCGCTGGACCCGGTCGCTAAAATTCCCGAGTTCAAATATTGCGCGGTGCGAGTGACTCTGGGAGGCCCGAAGCCGGTACAGGCGAGTTACGGCGGTGGGCAGATCCTGGCGACGGTCTAGGCCTGATTTGGGCCGCGATCAACCTAATATGGGGAGGGTGCGGCCGGTCAGGGATGTATCAATCCGTGCCGGCCTGCAGTTGCGCGAGATCGGCCAACGTGTTGGCGTTGAAGAACGCGCTGCCATCCTCAAACACCACCTGAGCGCAGCGCTGCTGGCTGGCCCAGAAGCCGACATTGCCCTGTCCGCTGCCTACAAAAGCGGCCAAGCTATTACGCAGCGAAATTCTCATCAGACTGAACACGGGTTGGCGACGCGGCACCCCGCCTTCCCGGGTGAAGGCCATCGCCATCTCGCCATCAATGTCGACCAGTCCTTGCACGAGTCGCTCGACCAAATCGAGCGGAAAGTTCGGCGTGTCGCACGGCACCGTCACCAAGTATGGCGTTTCGCAATGGGTGAGGCCGGCGAGAATTCCGGCAAGCGGCCCCGCATAGTCCGGAACCTCGTCGGGCCAGACAAGCACCCCCATCGATTCATACGAAGCAAGGTTGCGGTTGGCGTTGATCATCACCTTTCCGACCTGCGGAATGAGGCGCCCCAGGGCATGCAGCGCCAGCGGCACGCCAAGGTGAGGTTGCAGACCCTTATCCACTCCACCCATGCGGCTTCCGCGGCCACCGGCAAGGATGAGCCCAGTGATGTCGGTGATCTTAATATTCATGGTGCCCGCGTCCGGGCATCGTACCGCAAAAAATGAACGACACCTCCATGCGTGTGCAACCGGAAGCGAGTCTGTTGCAGCCTGTGGCCGGCGCGCCGCGCCTCACGGCGGCTGCGTGCGATCTTAAGCGCACGATCGAGATCGTCGATGAGTACGGCGAGCGGCGACCGATCGACGTTCCCGCCGAACGCCCGCTGACCATCTTCGTCGACGCGCGAGAACTCGTCACGCTGATGACACTGGGCGCTTGCCCGGAACTTCTGGTGCTGGGTTATTTGCACAATCAGCGCTTGATCGGCGACGCAACCGAGGTCGAATCGATCGCGGTTGACTGGGAGCTAAGCGCGGCCACGGTGAAAACGCGATCGGGCGTGCGCGATATCGCAGCCAAGACTGCACGGCGCATCGTGACCACCGGCTGCGGCCAAGGCACCGTGTTCGGCGAATTGATGAGTCAGATCGACTCGATTCACCTGCCGCCGACGGGCGCGGCGCGCATCCACCAGAGCACGTTGTACCGCCTGCTCGAATCCATGCGTGAACAGGAATCCCTGCACCGCAGCGCCGGGTCGGTGCACGGCTGCGCCTTGTTCCGCGGTGCCGAGATGCTGGTGTTGGTCGAGGACGTGGGTCGCCACAACGCGATCGACATCATTATCGGGTGGATGGCCCTGCACGGGGTCGCGGGCGGCGACAAGATTTTCTACACGACGGGACGCCTGACCAGCGAGATGGTCATGAAGTCGGCTCAGATCGGCGTGCCCATCATCGTGTCACGCAACGGCGTGACGGCAATGGGGTTTGACGTGGCGAAGAAGCTCGGGATGACTTTGATCGGCCGTGCGATGGGGCGCCGCTTTCTCTGCTACATCGGCGCTGAGCGCATCGATGCCAAGCCCGAGCCGCACGGCGCGTAGGTAACTCACCAGCGGGCCAACCTATGCGCCCGCGTTCATATTGTTGGCAGCCATGCGCCGTGCTAGTTTTCACGGCCTTCGGCCTGTCCGATTCGCGTGTTCATGCCTCGCGAAATCGCGGCTATCCATCCATCGAAGAGAACTCTGAATGATCCGATCGACTCCGTTCGCAGCGTTGCTTGGCATCTTGTCTTTGTTTTGTGGAAGCATCGCGCACGCGGAGGATTACGATGCCGAGTCGGCGCAGGCGCAAAAATCGGCGCAGCCGCAGCAGTCGTCTTTGCCTCGCATTACGGTCATCGGCACGCAAACGCCCGAAGACGACTACCGCGTCGAAGCCGTCGACTCGCTCGGTCCGCTCGGCTCGACGAAGATCCTCGACGCGCCCTACTCGATCAGCATTCTGCCGCTCGACCTGATCGAGAATTCGCAGGCCATAAACTTCAAAGACGTTTCGAAATACCTGCCCCTGGTGGCATACCAGGAACAACAGGGACCGGACATCTTGCGGCCGCAAACCCGAGGCATGCAGGGCGGCAATTTCCAGAACTCGCGCATGGACGGCATGACGATGTTCGTGACCGTCGCCAATGCGCTGGAGCAGTTCCAGCAGATCGAAGTGCTCAACGGCGTTTCGGCCTCGCTGTACGGTCCCGCCAATCCTTCGGGAATGTTCAACTTCGTATCCAAGCGTCCGACTGACTATGATCTGCGGCGCGTCAGCGTCACCTACGACAGCAATAGCATCGGCACCGCCCACATCGATTTTGGCGGCAAGATCGACGCGGGCGGCGTCCTTCGCTACCGGCTCAACGCGCTCATCGGGGAAGGGACCGGTTTTGTCGACGGCAGCCACCAGCGGCGCGCTCTGGGCGACCTCGGCGTCGACATACGTCCGCGCCAGGACACCGTCGTCGAATTGAACTACAGCGATTATCACCTTCTCGATCAGGGCTACCCCGGTTGGTTCACTTACGGCGAGAAAATCGTGCTGCCGTCGGCTCCCGATCCGACCCGCGTCGGCTATGGGCAGACCTACGCCGGCGTGGACCTCGAGACGCGCATGGCGAGCGTGCGGCTCAAGCATGACTTGAACCCGGACTGGCATCTCGTGGTGGGGGCCTTGAACCAAGACGCTTCACGCGACATCAACACACCGGTTGACAACCTGAAGTCGAATTCCGGCAATTACACCTCGTCGTTCGCCAACGGCTTCGCGCCCCGCTTCATCATGACGAGCGATGCCGGCTATCTCAACGGAAACTTTGCTACCGGGGTTCTGGCACACGACCTCACGATCGGAACTGCCGGCTACAAATCCCAATCGTATTCGGTGATAACTCCGGCGACTGCCGGGAGCGTTCTTCTCGGCTCTGCGAACATCAATGATCCACAGACGTTCCCTGAACCCGCGGCGGGCCCGCCCAACATCGGCCTCAATTATGATTCATCGACGACCTACCAGCAGGGCATCAACGTCGGCGACACCATCCGCTTCAACGAGGCTTGGTCGACCCGGCTCGCCGTCAGCGAGGACTGGTTTCACGTCGACAAC
>PMMB01000223.1 GCA_003165495.1 Gammaproteobacteria bacterium
ACGGGTCTCAAAGGACCGTTTACCTGCCTCGATTCGGCGCGTTACGGCATAGCCTGGGGCGCGCTCGGCGCGGCGGAGAGTTGCTGGCACACGGCGCGGCAATATGTGCTGGATCGGAAGCAATTCGGCCGCCCGCTCGCTGCCAATCAGCTCATTCAAAAGAAGCTGGTCGACATGCAAACCGAGATCACGCTGGCGCTGCAGGCGTGTCTGCGCCTCGGGCGCATGAAGGATGAGGGAATCGCATCCGTCGAAATCACCTCCATGCTCAAGCGCAATTCCTGCGGCAAAGCGCTCGATGTGGCGCGCGCTGCTCGCGACATGCTGGGCGGCAACGGCATTTCGGACGAATTCGGCGTGATTCGCCATCTCGTAAATCTCGAAGTGGTGAATACCTACGAAGGTACTCACGATATTCACGCACTCATCCTGGGCAGGGCGCAGACCGGCATTCAAGCGTTCACATGACTCACGGATAGCCCGCGACAAGGTGCAGCATGTATCGGCGGCCTTAAGCTAACAGTAGGACTCCCGGGAGCCATTCGAAATGAAAATGCGTGAGTTAGGCAAACAAGGTTTGAAAGTCTCAGAACTCGGGTTGGGCTGCATGGGCCTATCCGATTTCTACTCGAGCAGCGGCGTCACCGAGGCACAGAGTATTTCGCTGATTCACCGTGCGCTCGCGCTTGGCGTGACCTTTCTCGATACGGCCGATGTGTACGGCCCCAACACCAACGAACTCACTGTGGGCAAGGCATTGCAAGGCAGGCGCGATTCCGTCGTGCTCGCCACCAAGTTCGGTATCGTGCGCGAGGCGGGCGCCACCACCCGCGCAGTGAACGGCAGCGCGGACTACGTGCGCGCGTCCTGCGAGGCGTCTCTGAAGAGACTCGGCGTGGAGTTCATCGACTTGTACTACCAGCATCGAGTCGATCCCAAGGTGCCGATCGAAGAGACGGTGGGCGCCATGGCCCAACTGGTGGGGCAAGGCAAGGTGCGTTATCTCGGATTGTCCGAAGCCGCCCCCGCCACTCTGCGGCGCGCCCACAAGGTGCATCCCATCAGTGCGCTGCAGACCGAGTATTCGCTGTGGAGTCGAGATCCGGAGGATGAAATTCTACCGACCGTTCGCGAGCTCGGTGTCGGGTTCGTTCCTTACAGCCCGTTGGGCCGGGGATTTCTCGCGGGCCGCTTCCGCAAATTGGAGGATCTCGCGGCTGACGATTGGCGGCGGGCGTCCCCTCGCTTCCAGGGTGAGAATTTCGCCAAGAATCTGGCGGTTTTGGAGCAGATCAATCTCATCGCGAAGGCGAAAGGCTGCACGCCATCGCAGTTGGCGCTCGCTTGGCTGCTGGCGCAGGGAACGGACATCGTGCCCATTCCCGGAACCACCAACCTGATCCGCTTGGAGGAAAACCTGGCGGCGCCCCAGGTCGCTTTGAGCAAGAACGAGTTGCAGCGCATCGAAGCGGTAGCGCCTCGGGGAGTCGCGGTGGGCCAACGCTATCATCCCAGCATGATGCAGCTACTGAACGGGTAAGCGGCGCCGCCGACGCTAATGGGACGTGGGCCGCTGTTCGCCCTGGGTAATCAGGCAGGCGCTGCGGCTGCCGGTCGAATATATCCACAACCAACTCAGGGCGACGGCGAGTCGATTGCGCACACCGATCAAGAAGTAAATATGGGCGAGTCCCCAAATCCACCAAGCGAGCCGGCCGCGCACCTTGATCCAACCGAAATCGATGACGCCCGCGCGTTTACCGATGGTGGCTAGATTGCCGGAATGCTTGTAGCGGAAAAGTCGCGGCGTAGTATTGCCGCTCAGGCGCATCCGGATGGTGCGGGCAACATGCGCGCCTTGCTGTTTCGCAGCGGGAGCAATTCCGGGCACGGGCTTGCCATGCCAGGCATTGATGGTCGCGGTGTCGCCGATCACGAAGATTTCGGGATGTCCGGGCGCCGTAAGATCTGGTTCCACGCGGGCACGTCCGGCGTTGTCGGCCGGCAGCCCTGCCCAAGCGGCGGCAGCCGATGCGCGAACGCCGGCCGCCCACAGAATGACCTTTGCTGCGAGCGGCCGATCACCGTAGATCACGCCCTGGTCGCTGCATTCGCGTACCGCTTGCCCAAGTTGAATTTCAACCCCCTGGCGCTCGAGCGACGCGTGGGCGTAGGCCGAAAGATCCTCGGTAAAACTCGGCAAAATGCGCGGACCCGCTTCAATCAGCACCACGCGAGCCTTGCGCGTGTCGATGTGTCGATATTCGGGGGGCAGATTCTGATGCGCAAGTTCGGCGATCGCACCGGCCAATTCCACCCCGGTGGGTCCGCCGCCGACGATGACGAAAGTCAGCAGCGCGGCGCGGCGCTTGGGATCGGTTTCGCGTTCGGCGTGCTCGAAGGACAACAGAATTCGCCGGCGGATCGTTGTGGCGTCTTCCAATGTCTTGAGACCCGGCGCGTACGGCTCCCACTCGTCGTGACCGAAATACGCATGCCTGGCGCCCGTGGCCAAAACCAGCGTGTCGTAATTCGTCATGCCGCCGTCTTCGAGCAACACTGTTCGGTTCTGCGTGTCGAGGCCCGTCACCACGCCGAGCAATGTCGTGACCTCTTTGCGCTTGCGCATCAAATGACGGACGGGCCACGCTATTTCCGAGGTCGCGAGCGATGCGGTACCGACCTGATATAGCAGAGGCTGGAACAAATGATGATTGCGCTGATCGATTATCGTAATCTTGACGTCAGCGCCTGCCAAACCATGCGCCACCGCCAAGCCGCCGAAGCCCGCGCCGACGACGACCACGTGATCCGTCATATGCTTTTCTCCACGTCATAGCCTGCGGCGACCCAGGCATCGAGTCCGCCATGCAGGGGGCGGACTCGCTTGAAGCCGTGATTCATCAGGATTTTGGCGACGCGCGCCGCGGAGGCTTCGCTCGGGCAGGTGCAGTACAGAATAATGTCCCGATCGCGCGGCAATTCTTTTAGCCGGCGCGCCACGTCCTGCAAAGGAACATGCAGTGCGCCGGGAATCCAACGCGGCTCGAGCGCACGCGCGGTGATCGANNTCTTGTAGAAGCGGCTCCGCTCCCACCACTTGAATGCGATGTAGGCGGCCAGCAAGATCACGACGCCGGCACCGGCAACGCCGCCGATTTCGCTCAAATTTTCCAGCAATCGCGCGATCTGCGCTTTGAACAACATGCCGGCGACGAGACCCGTCCCCACCCAAAGGACGGCGCCGCAGGTGCTCAAAAAGACGAATCGCAGCCACCCGATGCGCATGGCGCCGGCCATCGGCGGCGCGATGATCGCGAGGCCGGGAATGAATTTAGCGATGACCAGCGAGTTGATGCCCCATCGTTCAAAGCGGATTTGCGTTTGACTGACGCACGAATCGGGCTCCAAGGAAATTTTACACAGCGTTTTCAGGACTCGGATGCCGTACTTCTGTCCGACCAGGTACCAGCCGCAGTCGGCAACCAGGCATGCGATCACCGACCAGGCGAACAACGCCGACAGAGGCATTTGTCCGTCCGCGGCGATGGCGCCCGCGACGATGAGTGTCGGAACCGCAGGTACGGGAAGTCCAATTTGATCCAGGAGCACGTTGCCGGCCACAATCATCAAGCCGTATTGACCGAAGCTTGAGATGAGTTGGTGCGTCAAGGGACCTGTCGTTGCGGCGCGCCGCCGGCGCGGGCTCGATGTTCTATATCAGGCAAGAACGCGGCCACCATTCCGAGCAGCGGTAAATACGCGCAAATTCGATAGACGAACTCGATTCCGTGTTGGTCGGCGAGCCCGCCGAGCACCGCCGCGCCGATACCGCCGATTCCGAAGGCGAATCCGAAAAACAAACCGGATACGGCGCCCACCTTGCCGGGCATCAGCTCCTGCGCGAAGACGACGATGGCCGAGAACGCCGAGGACAGTATCAGTCCGATGACGAAACTTAAGATGCCGGTCCACATCAAATCGACGAACGGCAGGAGTATCGTGAAGGGTGCCGCGCCCAGAATGGATGCCCAAATGACGCGCTTGCGGCCGATGCGGTCGCCGATGGGTCCGCCGAAGAGGGTGCCGAGCGCCATCGCAAATAGAAATACGAAAAGATAGATCTGTGCCGACTGCACCGATAGGTGAAATTTCTCGATCAGATAGAAACTGTAGAAGCTCGAGATGCTGGCGATATAGAAATATTTAGAGAAGATCAACACCACCAGGATGCCGATCGACCAAGCGACCCTGCGCGCCGACACCGGACTCGAAACGACCGGCCGGCTCCTAGAGCCGCCGGAGTGATCAAGATGTTGGCGTTTGTACCATGCGCCCACTCGCGCCAACACGGCGATGGCGAGCATGGCGGCAAGCGTAAACCACGCCAGACTGGCTTGCCCGTGCGGAATGATGATCCAGGCAGCCAGCAACGGACCCATCGCGGTGCCCGCGTTGCCGCCCACCTGGAAAATCGACTGCGCCAGGCCGTGGCGGCCGCCCGAAGCCAGGCGGGCAATTCGCGAGGATTCCGGATGAAAGATCGAAGAGCCCGCGCCGATCAACGCGGCGGCCGCCAACACGCTCGCGTAGTTGGGCGCGAAAGCCAGTGTCAACATGCCGATCAAAGTGAAACCCATGCCGACGCTGAGTGAGTACGGCTTTGGATGCTTGTCGGTGTATACGCCGATCGCCGGCTGTAAAACGGAAGCGCAGATCTGGTAGGTCAGCGTGATCACACCGATCTGCACGAAACTCAAGTGGAATTCGCCCTTCAGCAGCGGGTAGATCGCGACGATCAGCGATTGCATCATGTCATTGAGAAAATGCGAAAAACTGATGGCGCCCAAAACATTGAAGCGCGTTTGCGCCGCTTGCGCGACTGCCGGCGTGACGACGCTCGGCGCTTCGGCGGTGAAAGCCTCTTCCATAAACACGTACCTTACTAGCTACTTCGTTACCTGTCCTGAGAGAATGCGCCGATGGATCGCTTCGCACCCTATGTCTTTCTCCGCGGCCTCGCATCTCGCTGGGACGTGCTGGCGTTCATCGTCGTGATCGGGTTGATCGCCTTTTTGGGCGAGACATCGCGGGGTTTGTTCGCCCCACTGGCGCAGCTCGAAGTAACGCCGCTGTCGCTCGATCCGATTCATTTGCCGGAATACGCGGCACGCACGACGTTTCGCATGCTGGCCGGGCTCGTTCTCTCGCTGCTGTTCACTCTGACATACGCGACTTGGGCGGCCAAGAGTGAGCGAGCCGGCAAGCTGTTGGTGCCGATCCTGGACATTCTGCAGTCGGTTCCGATTCTGGGTTTCATTTCCATTACGGTCGTGTTCTTCATGTCCTTGGCACCCGGACGGGTGCTCGGCGCCGAATTCGCGGCCATCTTTGCCATATTCACCAGCCAAGCTTGGAACATGGCCTTCAGCTTTTATCAGTCGTTGCGCACGATTCCGATCGAACTTAACGAAGCGGCTGAATCGTTCCGGCTGTCGCCGTGGATGCGCTTCTGGCAATTGGAGGTTCCTTTCGCCATGCCGGCGCTCATTTGGAACATGATGATGTCCATGTCGGGCGGTTGGTTCTTCGTCGTTGCCTCGGAATCGATCAGCGTCGGACACACCACCGTCGCGTTGCCCGGCGTCGGTTCTTATATCGCGCTCGCCATTGCACAAAAAAACCTGGTGGCCATCGGTTGGGCGATTGGCACCATGCTGATCGTGATTCTGCTGTACGACCAATTGCTGTTTCGGCCGTTGGTGGCGTGGGTGGACCGGTTCCGCGTCGAGCAGGAGCCCGGAGTCCGAGTCCCTGACTCCTGGGCGCTCGCCATGATGCGCCGCTCGCGGTTGATCCAAGCCGCGACCGTGGCGTTTCATGCTGCCGTGCTTTGGACCAGCCGAGCAGTGAAGCGCACCGATAAGCCGACTGTCGATACGGCGACAGCTCCTAAACGGAGTTTGGATCTGCTGTGGGTTTCGCTCGTTGTCGCGGCCGTCGTGCTCGGGCTTTGGCACATCGTCCTGGTCCTGATCAAGAACACGCCGCTGCGGGAGGCGTTGCAGGTGTGCGGACTGGCGACGCTCACCATGTTGCGGGTGTTCATTTTGATTGCTCTCGCGAGCGTCGTGTGGGTGCCGATCGGGGTGTGGGTGGGCATGCGGCCTCGTGCGGCGCAGATTGTTCAGCCCATTGCCCAGTTCATGGCGGCATTCCCGGCGAATTTATTGTTCCCCATCGCGGTGTACGGCATCGTCGCCTGGAAACTCAATCCGGACATTTACTTGAGCCCGCTGATGATTCTAGGTACTCAGTGGTACATTCTGTTCAATGTCATCGCCGGTGCGTCGGCCATTCCGGCGGAGATGCGCTACGTCGCGGCAAATTTCCGGGTCACGGGTTGGCTGTGGTGGCGCAGAGTGGCGTTGCCGGCGATCCTCCCATTCTACGTCACCGGTGCCATTACGGCGTCCGGCGGGTCGTGGAATGCCGCCATCGTCGCCGAATTGGCGACTTGGGGAAATACTCAGGTGCAGGCGCGAGGACTTGGGTCTTATATCGCAGAGGCGACGACCGCCGGGGACTTTCATCGCATCGTCTTGGGGATAGGCACCATGAGTCTGTTCGTCGTTGTCATCAACAGGCTTTTTTGGCGTCCCTTGTATTACTACGCCGAGCGCAAATATCGACTTACTTGACAGGGTTTGGCCATGAACACCTCTCCGTTACTGCAATGCAACGATGTGCGCAAAGCGTTCCCGAAGCCGGACGGGGCGGAATTGCTGGTGCTCGAGGGGATGAATCTCGAGCTGCGAGAGGGCCAGATCGTGGGGCTGCTCGGGCGGTCCGGTTCGGGCAAGTCGACCTTGTTGCGCCTGATTGCCGGCCTGGCGGAGCCGACCGCCGGTCACTTGCGCTATCTGGGCCAGCCGATCTGTGGCCCCGCGCCCGGCATCGCCATGGTATTTCAGAGCTTTGCTCTGTTTCCGTGGCTGACCGTATTCGAAAACGTTGCGCTCGGTTTAGAGGCGCAGCGAATGCCCAGAGCAGATATCCGCAAACGATCCCTGGCGGCGATCGATCTCATTGGTTTGGACGGGTTTGAATCCGCCTATCCCCGCGAGCTTTCGGGCGGTATGCGGCAACGCGTGGGCTTTGCCCGCGCACTGGTGGTTCATCCGAATATTCTGCTCATGGACGAGCCGTTTTCCGCGCTGGACGTGCTGACCGCCGAGACTCTGCGAACCGATTTCTTGGATTTGTGGGGGGAGGGTCGGATGCCCATCAAGGGCGTCATTCTGGTCACTCATAACATCGAAGAGGCGGTGTTGATGTGCGATCGCATCTTGGTGTTCGGCAGCAATCCGGGCAGGATCTTAAGTGAAATCAAGGTTTCGCTACCGCAGCCGCGTAATCGCCTCGAGCCGAATTTTCGCGAGCTGGTGGAACGCATTTATGTGGAGATGACCGCGCGTCCGCAGGGTGGCGCGAGCGCCCGGCAAGAGCGCTTCCCGGGCTTAGGGATCGGCAGCCAATTGCCGCAGGTTTCCTCGAACTTGCTGGCGGGTCTCATGGAAACCGTCGCGGCCGCGCCCTTCAACGGCACCGCCGATCTGCCGAAAATCGCCTCGGATTTGCAAATGGAGATCGACGAACTGTTCCCGGTTGCGGAAACCTTGCAGATGCTGCGCTTCGCGGAACTCGAGGGTGGCGACCTAAAACTGACCGAGGAGGGATTGGCCTTTGCGCACGCCGCTCTCGATGAGCGCAAGCGGATTTTCTCGCGTCATTTGTTGACCTATGTGCCGCTGGCTGCTCATATTCGGAGGGTTCTGGATGAACGCGCCTCGCATTCCGCACGCAAGAGCCGCTTCATCGATGAACTGGAGGACTTCATGAGCGAGGAGGCGGCGGATCAGACCCTGCGCGCGGTGCTGCGCTGGGCCCGATATGCCGAGGCCTTTGCCTATGATGACGAGAATGCCATGTTCAGTCTTGAGAATCCGACATAAAATGGCAGCCATGACCGAGACGGCAGCCTATTTGACACTGCATGTTCCACCGGATGAAATGGTGAAATATATTCAGGATTTGATGACGTTGCCGCATGGCGAAATCGCGGCGAGTTCCGCAATGACGCTGGCACAACGTCACTGGGGCGGGGATACACCGCTGGCGCGCGCCGCCCTCTTGCGATGGGGAGCGCTCAATTTGGCGTTTCAAGACAAGCGATTGGAGACCTGGACCGTCACGCGGGAGCGCGATCGCATTCAGGTGCCGGCGGCGCTGGTGGCGGCTGCGGGAATCGCGCCTTTGGTGATCGACAATGAGAGAGCGGTTTTTGACATTCCGGCGCTCCTCGACGCCACGTTGGAGTTTCAGCCGGCAGCGGGTCAGGCTTAATTCTTCATGACAACCGTTGCTCGGCCAGCGCCGGCGTCGCGCTTCAACGTTCTGCGAACCATCGCGCTTTACAAGCTGTTGAAGGTGTTGCTGCTGCTGGCCGTCGTCTATGGCGAAGTGCGCCTTAGCGATGCCTCGCTCGCGGCCAAGTTGCTAACTTGGGCCTCGGCGCGCCCCCTTGGGCTTGAGCACCGCGCCGTGACCGGGTTGCTGGAGTGGTTCAGCGGTTTGAGCGCTTCGCGACTCCATGCGCTGCGGATCGTGACGTTTGCCTATGCGGCGGTATTTGCAACCGAGGGAATTGGTTTGTGGATGCAAAAGCGCTGGGCCGAGTGGCTGACCACGATCATCACGGCCTCCTTGATCCCGCTGGAGATCTGGGAACTGTTTTTCAGACCGGCCATCGGCAAGGCGGCGGTGCTGGTCGCCAACACGGCCATCGTCATATATCTCGTATGGCACGTCCGGTCGAGGGGTAAACGCTGAAGCCGCGCCGCTTACCTCAAAGGTTTGTGAAATGATCTTCATCTCGGGTGAAATGAGTGGATCGAAGCGTATTCTTTGAAATGATTGTTAATACCACCGTTTGGAGATCTCATGAATAAGTCCGGAACCTTGATTACCTCTGCTTTGTTGACCTTTGGCCTCGCCGCTGCCGCGATGGCTGCCGATATGCCGAAGGCCGCTGCGCCGATGGCTGCCGATGCTCCCGCCACCACCGCGACTGCTACGACTACGACTACGACGAAGTCCACCAAGAAGACCACCAAGAAGAAGAAGAAAGTCGTCGCCCCTGCGACAACCAAGTAGGATTATTGGTATAACGCCCCGACCGCTTCACGGCGGCCGGGGCGTTTTATTGTGTGCTTAAGATGAGGCGCGGCGATCTAAGGGCGGACACATGGATCTTGTAATTGCGGTTAAAGCCTTGATTCTCGGCGTCGTCGAGGGACTGACCGAATTCCTGCCGGTCTCGAGCACCGGTCACCTGATCGTCGCCGGCAGCCTGCTCAACTGGAACAACGAGAAGGGCAAGCTGTTCGAGATCGTGATTCAATTTGCCGCCATTCTGGCGGTGTGCTGGCTGTACCGGCGTCGGCTTTGGACAGTGGTCGCGACTCTTCCACGCGATCCGAAGTCGCAGCGCTTCACGTGGAATCTGGTGCTTGCATTCTTACCCGCCGCGGTGCTCGGCGTCGTCTTTATAGAGACCATCAAGAAATATTTATTTGCACCCGTACCGGTCGCCATGGCGTTCATCATTGGCGGAATTCTCATTCTATGGATCGAGAGCCGGAAGCGAACTGCAAGGATCACCGCCGTCGACGACATTCAGCCGCCGGACGCGATCTGGATCGGATTTGCGCAGGCGCTGTCGATGATTCCTGGGACCTCGCGCTCGGGCGCAACCATCATGGGCGGACTGCTCCGCGGCTTATCCCGGCCCGTCGCCACTGAGTTTTCATTTTTCCTGGCGATTCCCACGATATTCGGCGCCACGGTTTTGGAGCTCTTTAAAGCGCGGCACTCCATCGAATTCAATGATCTCGCGGTCATCGGCGTCGGTTCCGTTGCCTCCTTCGTGAGCGCGGCGTTTGCCGTGCGGGCCTTGATACGCTATGTCAGCGGCCACAATTTCAAGGTTTTCGCCTGGTACCGAATCGCGTTTGGCTTCGTGATTCTTGCGACCTGGCACTTCGGTTGGGTCAAGTGGTAAAAGGGGGGGCGACCTCATGCGGCAGTTGACCGATTGGCTGATTGAATGGCCGGAGCGGGTTGCTGGACACCTCGTGTGGCTTGCGCCGCTGTTTGCGCGAATTACCGTGGGCTGGGTGTTTCTTTGGAGCGGTTGGGGCAAGCTCAACAATCTGCCGCAGGTGACCGAGAATTTCATCGGCTGGGGAATTCCCTTCCCGCACTTCTTCACGCCCCTCACCTCCGGCATAGAATTCTTCGGGGGTCTGTTCCTGCTGCTGGGATTGCTCACCCGTATTTCCGCCGGAGCCTTGGGTGTCACCATGATCGTCGCCATCGGCTCCGCGAAATGGGCCGACGTCGATTCGCTGGAGACCCTGCTGGGGTTCGACGAGTTCGAGTATCTCGCCCTGTTCCTATGGCTAGCCATCGCGGGTCCCGGAGCCTTTTCCCTCGACCGCCTTCTACAGCGATTGACGCAACGGGCGGCCCAGCCGGCACGATCGTGATGGTCGCTGCATTCTCGTATCACGGTTAGCAGGAGCCGTGGCGACCGCCATAAGGAGGTGGGTATACTTACGCCATGAACGGCATCACATATTCGGTCCAATCCGTCGACATCGCCCATCTGATTCAAATTGCGCTGACCCCCATTTTCCTAATCTCGGCGATCGGGGTGACGCTCAACGTATTGACGAGCCGTCTGGCGCGCATCGTGGATCGTGCGCGCGCGATGGAGGATGTCTTGCGCCAACCCGATCACCAGCACGATGGGCGGGATCTGCATGGCGCGCTCAGCGTAATGGCGCGGCGCGCCCGCCATATCAACGCTGCGATTATGCTCATCACCCTGTCGGCGCTGTTCATAGCGCTCGTGGTGGTAATGCTGTTCGTCAACGCCTTCCTGCGCTGGGACTTATCGGTGTTCATCGCCTGCATGTTCATCTTGTCGATGCTGTCGCTGGCGGCGGCATTGCTGGCGTTCCTCATCGAAGTACGCATCGCGACCAACACGCTGCGAATCGGTATCGAGGCGGCCTCTCGTCAGGAGGAATGAGCGGCGGCCGGGCGTTGTTCGCGCACCGCGATCGGCACATTGCACAGATCGATGTGTCCGGCCGGAACTTTGAAAAAATCCTCGGGCCGGTTGCGTCGCGATTCGATCAGCGCCGTGAATGTCGCCGAATCGGTGCGTATCACTTCGAGGTTGGATCGCTCCGATTCCGGTACGTCAGCGGCGAGCCGGATGGATTTGATCGGTGTCGGCACTTCAGTCTTGGTATAAAACCCCATTTCCGCACTGCCGCGCGGAAGCGCGGAGAGCAGCTCCACGCCTTTCACGACGCGTCCCACGAGCGCCACATTGCGGTCCAGGTGCCGCGGGGCATGACCGATGACCACATACAGTTCCGCGCCGCTGCCGCTTTGAACGTCCAGGTCGCGGCCCACACCCACCATGCCGTAGCAGTGCGCCAGCCAGGTGCGGTGCAGCGATGGGGAGCGCGCGGCCGGGAAGCCGTCCGAAAAGCCGACTTCCGGCGCGTACACATCGCCGTCCGGCAAGCGCGTAAACGGCACGTCCGCACGGGTAGGAGAATCGAATTCCGGCGCTACCTTGCCGACGCCGGCCGGTATCGGGTGACGATTGTCGGGATCCCCCCATTGCGCAACGTAATTGTCTTGTTCCCGAATGATGGACAGGGCATCGAAATACCGCGCCCGGACCAAGGTTTTAATGTTCGCCACATGCAGCGGCGCAAAGCGGGGCGCCAATTCGATGACCACGCGGCCGCCGGGCAATTCGACGTACAGGGTGTTGTCCGGATCGAGCCCTCGCCAATCGGCCGGCGTCGCGGCGGCCAAAACTTCCGGCATACTGGGATGCGTGACGGCCAGCGCCGATGCTGACAAAAAGGCCAGCGCAGATAGGACTAAAAACTTAACATTGCGCGACATGCATCGAGTATCGCATAAATCGGGTTAGCCTCGCGGAGGGCAGAATGCGTTGGATTTCCATCGGTTGTCTTGTGTTGCTTGCGTGGCTTGGCGGGGGCGTGCAGATGGCCCAGGCAGGTGGTCAGGGGTATCCGGGCGGCGGGGGTCAGATGCCCGGCGGCCGGGGGAGCATGGGCCAGCAGCCCGGCATGAGCCAGTCCGGCGAAACGACGCCCAACACGCCGGCGGCCGAGAAACCGGACGCCGCCGCAAAAAAGGCCTTTAACGCGGGAGTCAAATCGCTGAATCGAGCCCGTGAATTCGAAGAAGTTGCGGCCAAGGCGACGAATCCGGACAAGAAAGCGGCTGCGTTGGAGAAGGTCAACGACGCCTATGGCAGGGCGCTCGATCAATTCACCGAGGCGCTGAGCAACAAAGGCGACATGGTGGATGCCTGGAATGGTGCCGGCTACGTGCATTTGCGTCTGGGCGCGTTTAACGAATCGATCGACGACTACAACCATACGCTGAAGCTCAAGCCGGACCTTCTCGAAGCGGTCGAGCATCGAGCCGAGGCCTATGTGGGGTTCGATCGACTGGACGAAGCGAAGGCCGCGTACATGGACCTGTTCAACCATGCGCGCCCGCTCGCGGATCAATTGATGGTGTCGATGCAAAAGTGGCTCGCGAGTCACCGCGCGGCGCCGAATGGGATGCGCGCCGCGGACATCGACTTGTTCGACAAATGGTTGCAGGAGCGAGACGGCATCGCCAAGACAACAGCGTCTAATCCCCAGTAGCACTGCGGCGCGCGGTCTGTGCACCGCCTTTGAGTGCCTCTGCGAGCGCATCGATTTCCACTCGCAGCTGCCGCACCCACTCTTCGAGCTGGCTCACACGTTGGCCTAAAGTTGCGGTAGCCCCCGCCGATTCCTCAGGGACGGCGGATTCCTCCACCGACTCGATGATTCCCGAAAACAAATGGGCGTAACGAGATTCGCGTGCGCCGGCGGCTCTCGGCAATCGAGCGATGAAGGGACCGTCCTCGCGCGCCATCAGATTCTTGAGCGTCGTTTCGACGTGGGTTGCATCGGTGAACTCGCACAATCGATTGGTGCGCGCGCGCAATTCGCCCGGCGTCTGCGGCCCGCGCAGCAAAAGCACGCATATGATGCCGAGTTCTTGTTTCGAAAATTTCAGGGAACCGAATTCCGTATTGCAAAAACGGTGCTTGTACTTGGTGACGCGGCCGCCGTAACCGGCGGATTTATCGCTCACCATGTATTTTTTCATCAGCGAGTCCACTGCTTGCTGCACGACGGCCTCGCTCAAATCCAGCACCGGCTCGCGGTTGGTTTTCTGATTGCAGGCATTGGTGAGCGCATTCAGCGATAAGGGATACTGATCGGGAGTGGTGATTTCCTTCTCGAGCAGACAGCCGATCACGCGCGCTTCATTCGGGGAAAATTCAATATTCATTTGCAGCTTCCAAGTCGGCGCCGGTTGTTTTAGGGTAGCGCCCTAATTAGTTAACGTTTCAATTGCCCAATCCTCGAGGATATCCTTTAATGAAGACCAAAGCCGCCGTTGCCGTCGCCGCCCGTAAACCCCTGGAAATCATCACCGTGGATTTGGACGGACCC
>PMMB01000137.1:0-4520 GCA_003165495.1 Gammaproteobacteria bacterium
ACCCAATTCGCAGCGAGCTTCGCGTGCGTCGCACCCAACTGGGCCGCCGCCGCCTCGAAATACGCGCCGAGTTCGCGGCTTGCGCTCAAGACACCGGCATCGTATGCCGAGAGGCCAAAATCCCGCGCGAAACGCGCCGCCTTGTCATCGGGCAACTCCGGCAGCGTGGCGCGCACGGCATCGATGAATGACTCATCGATCTGCACCGGCAAGAGGTCGGGATCCGGGAAATACCGGTAGTCGTTGGCCTCCTCCTTGGAGCGCATCGAACGAGTCTCGTCCTTGTCCGAATCGTACAGCCGCGTCTCTTGCACCACGGTGCCGCCGCTCTCGAGCAACTCGATCTGCCGCGCGACTTCGTAATGAACCGCCTTCTCGACGAATCGAAAGGAGTTCAAATTCTTGATTTCAGCGCGGGTGCCGAATTTCTCGCGGCCGCGCGGCCGCACCGAGACATTGGCGTCGCAGCGAAACGAACCCTCTTGCATGTTGCCGTCGCAGATCTCTAGATAGCGTACCAAGGTGTGGATCTTCTTCATGTACGCCACCGCCTCCTTGGCTGAGCGCATGTCGGGCTCGGAGACGATCTCGAGCAGCGGCGTGCCGGCGCGATTCAAATCGATGCCGCTGGCAGAGCCTAAGCCCTCATGCAACGACTTGCCTGCGTCCTCCTCGAGATGCGCGCGGGTGATGCCGATGGTCTTGACAGTGCCGTCGTCAAGCATGACCGCAAGCTTTCCCCGCTTGACCACCGGCAGCTCGTACTGACTGATCTGGTAGCCTTTCGGCAGATCGGGATAAAAGTAATTCTTGCGCGCGAACACCGAACGGCGCGCCACCGCGGCGCCTATGCTAAGCCCAAATTTGACCGCCATGCGCACGGCTTCCGCGTTCAGTACCGGCAGCACGCCGGGATACGCCAAATCAACCAAGCTGGCTTGACTGTTCGGTGGCGCGCCATACGCCGTCGCGCTGCCTGAGAAAATCTTCGACTTCGTGGCGAGCTGCGCGTGTATCTCCAGCCCGATGACTACCTCCCAGTCGGTCATTACTCGTACCCACGCGGCGAGCGGCGGTGCCAATCGGTGGCTTCTTGGAATCGATGCGCCGCGTTCAGGAGTTTACTTTCCGAAAAATGCGGTCCGATCAACTGCAAACCCATCGGCAACCCCTCGACGAATCCGCACGGCAACGACAACCCGGGCAGTCCCGCAAGATTGGCGCCGATGGTATAGATGTCGTTCAGATACATGGTGACCGGATCGTTGATCTTCGCACCAATGGCGAAGGCCGGGGTCGGCGTCGTGGGCCCGATCAGCAAATCAACCTGCGCGAACGCGGCGCGAAAATCGTCGGTGATCAAGCGGCGTACTTTCTGAGCCTTCAAATAGTAGGCATCGAAATAACCGGCCGACAACACGTACGTGCCCGTCATGATGCGGCGCTTCACTTCGGCGCCGAAACCCTCGCCTCGCGATCGCGTATAAAGATCCAACAAGTCCTTTGGGCTCTCGCAACGATAGCCGAAACGCACGCCGTCGAAGCGCGAGAGATTGGAGGAGCACTCGGCCGGCGCGACCACATAGTAAGTGGGCACCGACAACGGCAGGTGCGGCAAGCTGACTTCCACCGTCTCAGCCCCGAGGCTCCTGTAGATCTTCAACGCGTCATGAATCAGCGCCGAGTTGCGGGCCTCCAAGCCGTCGAAAAACTCTCGCAACAGGCCAATCTTGAGGCCCGTGAGCGGCTTTTCCAAGGCAGCAGGATAATCGGGGACGGGGGCATCGATGCTGGTCGAATCTCGAGGATCGAACCCNNCCCGCCTGGTCGAGGCTCGATGCGAATGCGATCATGCCGTATCGCGACACGCGTCCATAAGTCGGTTTGACGCCCGTCACGCCGGTCAACGCGGCGGGCTGTCGGATCGAACCGCCGGTATCCGTGCCGGTGGCGAATGGCGCCAGACGCGCAGCCGTCGCCGCAGCCGACCCGCCGGACGACCCGCCGGGAACCTTGGTCGTATCCCAGGGATTTTTGACGGGTCCATAATAGCTGGTCTCGTTGGAGGAGCCCATGGCGAACTCGTCCATATTGGACTTGCCCAACATGACGGCGCCGGCCGCCTTGAGCCGCGCCACCACCGTCGCATCGTAGGGCGCTATGAAATTGTCGAGCATGCGCGAACCGCAGCTGGTCCGGACCCCGTCCGTGCAGAAAATATCTTTATGAATGAGGGGGATGCCGAGCAGTGGGCCCCGCTCGCCGGCGGCGCGCCGGACATCGGCCGCCGCCGCCGCCGCCAGCGCTAGTTCGGCCGTGAGGGTGATGAGCGCATTCATGGCGGGGTTCAAGCGCTCGATCCGCGTCAAGAAATGCCGCGTGAGTTCAACGCTCGATATCTGCCCCGAATTTAAGCTCTGCCTAAGCTCGCCGATGGAAAGGGTGTGCAACATCGTCACCTAAGAATAGCAGGCCTCGCCCGAATCGCGGGCCCTACTCGATCACTCGCGGCACGACATACAAGCCGCCTTGCACAGCCGGCGCATTGGCCTGGTATTTCTCGCGGTGATCGCTCTCCGACACCACGTCGGCGCGCAAACGCTGATGCTGGCCATCGAGAGGATGAGCCATGGGCTCGACATTATCGGTTTGCGCTCGCGATAGTTCGTCGACGAAATTGACGATGCTCGACAAGCTGGTCACATAGACCGGCATTTCTTGTTCGGTGATCGACAACCGCGCGAGGTGCGCGATCTTTTCGACGTCCTGACGGGTTAAGCTCATAGGATTGCCCAAAAGTGCGTGCTATCTCACGCAATATAAGCATGACGAATGATACACGTTGCCTTGCTGAATGTCGTCTCGGTTGTTACATTAGCGCAAATTTTCACCCCCTTTTTTCTACAGAAAAATACCCCATGTTCAAACGCCTTAGAGGTTATTTCTCCAATGACCTCTCAATCGATCTTGGAACCGCCAACACGCTGATTTACGTTCGCGAGCGCGGCATTGTCCTCAACGAACCCTCGGTCGTCGCAGTGCAAGACGAACCGACCCGAGGCGGCAAGATCATCGTCGCGGTCGGCGTGGAAGCCAAAAACATGCTCGGAAGGACCCCGGGCCATATCACGGCGGTTAGGCCGATGAAGGACGGGGTCATTGCGGATTTCACCTACACCGAAAAGATGCTGCAGTACTTCATCAAAAAGGTGCACGGTAATCGGTTCCTGAGCCCCAGCCCGCGGGTTTTGGTGTGCGTGCCCTTCGGATCCACCCAAGTGGAACGTCGCGCCATCAAGGAATCCGCCGAGGGCGCCGGCGCGCGCAGCGTGGATATCGTCCCCGAACCCATGGCGGCGGCGGTCGGTGCCGGCCTTCCGGTTCAGGAAGCGCGCGGCTCGATGGTGCTCGACATCGGCGGCGGCACCTCCGAGGTGGCGGTCATCTCGCTGAACGGCATCGTCTACGCGGCGAGCGTGCGCATCGGCGGCGACAAGTTCGACGAAGCGATCACCAACTACGTGCGGCGCAACTACGGCATCTTGATCGGTGAAGCCACGGCGGAACGCATCAAGTTGGAAATCGGCTCCGCCTATCCGGGCCAAACGGTGCGGGAAATTTCGGTCAAGGGCCGCAATTTGTCGGAAGGCGTGCCACGCAGCTTCACCCTGAACTCCAATGAAATATTGGAGGCGCTGCAGGAGCCGCTGCAAGGCATCGTGGGCGCCGTCAAGCAGGCGCTCGAACAAACGCCGCCCGAGCTCGGTGCCGACGTCGCCGAACGCGGCATCGTACTGACCGGTGGGGGCGCCTTGTTGCGCGACGTCGATAAATTGCTCATGGAAGAAACCGGCCTGCCTGTGGTGATTGCGGATGATCCGCTGACCTGCGTTGCACGCGGCGGCGGTCGGATCCTCGAACTCACCGAGGAACATGGACCGGGCATATTCGGACTGGAGTGATGCAAGCGACTAGGGAAGCCTGAAGTCCGTGGTCGCCTTTCGTCACACCGACACATCCGGTCGAACGACGGGACTACTGCTCCGCTGCGTGCTGTATTCCCTGCTGGCCTTAGGCTTAATCATCGTCGACAAACGCTACGATCATCTCGGCCGGATTCGCCGGATGCTCTCGATCGTCGCCTACCCGGTGCAGATTGCTGTCGCCAGTCCCTTCGAAGGTTGGGATTGGTTTCGCGAGAGCGTCACGACCCGTGATGCCTTGCGCGCCGATAAGACCAAGCTCGAGGCGCAGTTGCGTCTGGCCCAATTCCGCCTGCAGCGCTACGAGGCGCTGGAGGCTGAGAGCCAACGCCTGCGCGCGTTGCGCGACAGCACTGCGGGAGTAACCGACCGGTTCGTCATCGGCAACGTCATGGATGTTGATTTGGACGCCTTTCGCGAGCGAGTGCTGGTCGACAAGGGCGCGCAGGACGGCGTGTTCGTCGGGCAAGCCGTGTTGGACGCCGGCGGGGTATTTGGGCAAGTCGCGCGCGTCGGCCAGCTGACTGCCGAGGTCAT
>PMMB01000137.1:4532-6042 GCA_003165495.1 Gammaproteobacteria bacterium
CCGACTCAAGCTGCCGTACCTTTCGACCAGCGCGGATGTGATCGCCGGAGATCTATTGGTGACTTCCGGGCTCGGCGGCGGATTTCCGGCCGGCTACCCGGTCGGCACCGTTGCGGAAGTCAAGCGCGATCCCGCGCAGTCCCTTGCCGACGTCGATGTAAAGCCGGCGGCCGCGCTCGATCGTTCGCGCGAGCTCATGTTCGTCTGGTTGACCCCGCAGCCTGCCGCAGGCGCCGCACCCGCGAAGATCCTACCGCCGCCAACGCCCATACCGGCAGCACGTGTGGCACCGGTGCAAGCGCCGGCGCCCGCGAAGACTCCGCCGCCTGCGGGAGCGAACGACGAATGATGCGCGATAATCGTATCCGTCGATTGCCCATGGCCCTTTCGGCACTCGTGGCATTGGCGCTGGCGGTACTGCCCCTGCCTTCGGTTCTGGAAGCATTGCGTCCGGACTTTTTGGTGTTGGTGGTCCTTTACTGGTCCATCGAGTCGCCCCGGGCCGGGGGACTCACGCTGGCGTTCATGGCGGGCCTCGCTCTCGATGTGATCCAGGGTGTCGTACTCGGCCAGCACGCACTCGCGCTCACGTTGATGGCCGGGTGGGCGACGCATTTGCGGCTGCGCCTCCGAGTATTCTCGATTCTTTCGCAATGCCTGACCATATTCGCATTGTTGACCGGTTATCAGTTCGTGCTGTTCTGGGTCGATGGAGCCACCGGCAATCCCGTGACGACGTTTGGCCGCTGGCTCGCGCCCGTCATCGGCGCGTTGCTGTGGCCGGTGCTGGTCGGCACATTGAGCCGTCTGCATGAACGCTGAATCCATCCGGAGCATGTAGCTTGGTTCGCCGCGTTCGCATAAAGGATCACTGGGGTGAACAGCGGATCTTCACGATTCGCAGCATCGTCGCCGCCGTATTCGTGGGCGTGCTGCTCCTGACCGTCGCGTCGCGCCTCTTTTATTTGCAGGTGCTCAGGCACGACTACTACGCGGAACTCTCACAGGGTAATCGCGTGCGCACCGATCCGATCCCGCCCAGCCGCGGCCTGATCCTCGATCGACACGGCGTGGTTCTGGCGGAGAATCTGCCGGCATTTCAACTGGAATTGGTTCGCGAACAAATCGGCGGTATACCGGAAATCGACGCCACCTTGGCGCACCTCGTGGCCATAGGTTTGCTCGATGCCGAGGACACCAACAGCATCAAACGCACCATCCTGTCGCATCATGTCTACGAAAGCGTACCGGTCAAGCTGCAGCTCAACGACGAAGAAATGGCGCGTTTCGCGGTGCATCGCTTCGAATTCACGGGGGTGGATATCCGCACCCGGCTGTCGCGCCATTATCCGTTCGGCCCGGTAGCGGTGCATGCACTGGGCTATGTCGCGGCAATCAGCGAGCAGGACCTCAAGC
This sequence comes from Gammaproteobacteria bacterium, assembly GCA_003165495.1. Taxonomy (GTDB): domain Bacteria; phylum Pseudomonadota; class Gammaproteobacteria; order Steroidobacterales; family Steroidobacteraceae; genus Bog-1198. The sequence continues at coordinate 5,949 of PMMB01000137.1, forward strand.
ACATCGATTCCGCGGCATATGCGGGCACTACCTTGATCGGTAAATTGGGGGTCGAAGGCGCCTACGAGAACCTGTTGCACGGAACCCCGGGGTA
>PMMB01000117.1 GCA_003165495.1 Gammaproteobacteria bacterium
ATCGGCGTTCTGCACCAGCGCATCGCGCCGGCAGGTGCATTGTCGCTGCGCCAGCCGCTGAAACTCGGGGATCTCACGCCCGAGATGGTGTTGCCTGCGTTGGACGGATCGCCGGTGAAAATCGGCGGCGTGCGCGGCGGCCGCAGCCAATTGCTGTTGTTCCTGTCGCCTGGTTGCGCGATTTGCGAGACCTTGTTGCCGGCCGTGCGCTCGGCGCAGGGCGCGGAACGCAGCTGGCTGGACATCATTTTGGCCAGCGACGGCGAACTCGACCAGCATGAGGCCTTCGTGCGCGACAAGGGTCTGACGAAATTTCCGTATGTGGTGTCGGAACATTTGGGGCGCAGCTACGGCGTCGCCAAGCTTCCTTACGCGGTATTGATCGATGAAGCCGGTAAATTGTCGTCGACGGGTCTCGTCAATACGCGCGAGCATTTGGAAAGTCTCTTCGTCGCCAAGGAAACCGGCGTCAGCAGCATTCAGCAATTCCTCAGTCAACGCGGACCGAGGCATGCATCTTCGGGAGAATAAGAGTGGCTCAATTCGATCATTTAGCGGAAAAAGTGTTGCGCGGCTTTGCGAGTCGTACGTCGCGGCGCAGCATGTTCAGCGTGCTTGGCGGGTTCCTTGCCGGTGCGGCCACGCTGCCTTTGTTGCCGGTGGCGCGCGGGGAGGAAGCCGAATCCAGTGCGCCCTCCGATCCCAATTCCGGCAAGACTGCGCCGCAAAGCCGGGGCAATCCGCAGGATCCTGGTGATCCGACGAAATGCGATTATTGGCGGTATTGTGCNNACCGAAATGTCGCCGATCACGTGGATCGGAACTTGCCGCAATCCGGCGGACCATCGCAATTACATAATTTCGTACAACGATTGCTGCGGTGGTGTGGCGTGGGGCCGGTGCGCCTGCCAGAACAATCAGGGCGACCGTCCTGTGGTGCGCCCACAGAACAACAATGAGGTCACCTGGTGTTTCGGCACCAAGAGCCAGTCCTATACCTGCACCGTTGCGATCATTTTGGGTGTGGCTATTGATCAGAAGTAGCGTGCTTCAGCTCGGGTTCGTGCGCGCAACGATGGCTGCGTGCGCCATTGCGCCGTGCGTCGCCGCGCCGTCAGGCGATGCCGGTTCGGCAGGTGCGGCGGTGTTCGCCAACCGTTGTGCCGTGTGTCACGGCCCCCAGGCGGCGGGCATACCCGGCAGCTTTCCGTCCTTGCACGAGCAGGTCGTGGCCTTTGCGAAAATTCCACAGGGCCGTGACTATCTCGTGATGGTGGTTACCACCGGCCTCATGGGTAGTCTCAAGGTGGGCGGCGTCAACTACGACGGCGTCATGCCGGCGCAGTCGGGATTGAGCGAGGCTGAAGTCGCCGCCGTGCTGACTTACCTGGCGAGCGATCTCGGCAAGGATGCTTCGGGCGCCGTGACGCTGGCGGCAAGCGATGTGACCGATGCACGCGCGCGCCATGCCGATAATTCGGCCCAAGCCACCCGAACTCTCCGTCCGGCCACGGATCCATGATTGCCACGGCGCGCTTGACCAGACCGGCGGCGCTGTTGGCGGCGGCATTGATGCTGGGCGCCGGCTCGGGAAATGCGGGCGCGCAAACTGCGGCGCCCAACACGGCGATGAGTTCGCCGGCGGGCGTCGACAATCCACAGCGGGCCTGGCAACACTGGACGCTCAACTGTCAGGGTTGTCATCGAGCCGACGGCACAGGATCGGCGGGAACGGCGCCGAGCCTTGCGGGCACCGTGGCTCGGTTCTTGTCCGTACCGGGAGGGCGCGAATATCTTGGCCGCGTACCCGGAGTCGCGACCTCACCGCTATCGAACGCGGATTTGTCCGAAGTGATGAATTGGATGTTGTGGCGCTTCGACAAAGAACACATACCGGCGAATTTTCAACCGTATGTCGCGGCCGAGATCGGGCAGTTACGCAGCGCGCCGCTGCGGCTCGAAGCTTCGCTGTTGCGCGCTGCATTGCTCAAGAAGGCGGATGAGTCCGCGACGCCGTGACAGCGGCCGATTCGCGCGACGATGTAGTACTTACGACCTGCCCGCGTGATTGCTACGATACCTGCGGCATGCTGGTGCATAGGCGCGACGGACTCGTCACTGCGGTTCGCGGTAATCCGACTCACGCCGTCAGTCGCGGCACCCTGTGCGGAAAGTGCTCCACCGCCTACAACCGTGAGTGGCGCGACCCGCGGCGGCGGTTGAGTCAACCCATGCGGCGCACGGGCGCCAAGGGAGCGGGGCGGTTCGAGCCCATTTCCTGGGACACCGCATTGGCCGAAATCGGGCAGCGACTGCATCACATCATTGCATCGCACGGCGCGCAATCGATTCTCAACGCGCACTACACGGGAACCATTTCGCTGCTCGCCGGGATTGCGCCGATGCGCTTTTTTCATCGCTTGGGTGCTACCGAGGTTACGCCGGATACGATTTGCAACATGGCTGGGCACGTCGCCTTGCGTTACCTGTACGGATCCTCGGTGGACGGATTCGATCCGCGCACGGCCGAAGATGCGGCTTGTATCGTGGTTTGGGGGGCCAATCCGCACGCCTCTGCACCGCATGCTCATGAGTACTGGCTGCCCGAGGCGCGCGGCAAAGTCGTGGTGGTCGATCCGATTCGTACGCCGACGGCGGCGCAGGCGGATATTCATCTGCAGCCGTTTCCCGGCAGCGACGCCGCCCTGGCATTTGCGCTGTTGCACGTCATTCAGCGCGAAGGACTGATCGACTCCGCGTTCATCGCGGCGCATGTGCAAGGATGGGAGGAACTCGAACCTTTGCTCGGCGCCTGCGATCCTAAGTGGGGCGCCGCCGTCACCGGAGTGCCCGCCGCCCTGATCGAGGAAGTCGCCGTTCTTTACGCACTCGGCCCTTCGTTGCTCTGGCTGGGTCAAGGTCTGCAACGCCAATCAACCGGCGGCAACGTGATGCGCGCCTGCGGCCTATTGCCGGCCCTCACCGGCAACCTGTGCAAACCCGGAGCGGGCTTCCTGTATCTCAACGGCAACTTGCGACAACGCTGCATGGACGAGGAATACCTCGCCGGCACTCACTTAGGCTTAAGGGGCGGCGCGCCTTCCATCAGTCACATGGACTTCGCGGCCGCACTCGAAGATCCGGCGCGTTCGCGGGCGCTGTTCGTCTGGAACATGAATCCCTTGGCGTCGTGTCCACAACAGGTGCGCCTGCGCCAGGCGTTGCAGCGCGAGGACCTGTTGACGATCGCTTTGGATCTCTTTGCAACCGATACGACGCGGATGGCCGATTACGTGCTGCCGGCGGCGAGTTTCCTGGAGTTCGACGATCTCATTGCCTCGTACTTTCAATTGACCCTCTCCGCACAGGTCAAAGCGATGGAGCCCATGGGCAGTGCTCTGCCGAATCAGGAAATTTTCCGGCGTCTGGCGCGCGCCATGAATTATTCCGAACCCGAGTTGCAGGAGAGCGACGCTTCGATATTGGCCACGCTCATGGAGCGCAGCGGTCTTGGACTTACCTTCGCATCGCTGGCGGAGCGCGGGTCGATTTGGGTGCCGGAGCAGCCTGCGGTGCAATTCGCCGGCGGCGTATTTGCGACGCCAAGCGGCCGCATCGAGATCGCCTCCGCGCGGGCGGCGGCGGATGGATATCCGCGGCTGCCGCAAGCCTGGAGCGACCCCCGTCCCACGGCGGGTCATTTGCGCTTACTGTCGCCGGCACATGCGTGGCTGCTGAATACCAGTTTCGGAAACGTACGTCAGATCGAGAACCGGATCGGCGAAGCGACGATCGCCTTGCATCCTGCGGACGCCGCGGAACGACACTTGGCGGAGGGAGACTCGGCTCTGGTGCATAACAGCTGTGGCCGCCTTGAGTTGAAGGTCGTGATTTCGGACGAACTGCCGCGCGGCGTGGCTCTGGCCCACAAGGGCCGCTGGCTGGGCACGGATGCGGCAGGCGCCAACGTCAATGTGCTGAATCCGGGAGAGAAAAGCGATATGGGCGAGAGTACCGCGGTGCACAGCGTCGAGGTGTCGGTGGCCCCGCTCGCCGTGGCGTTCCATGGCCACTGAGACCGCAATCATGGGCAGCGGCGCCGTCAGCGCCCCCAAACTAAAGCGCTCGCTGCGATATTGGGATTTGGTTCTGTACGGGTTGGCCTATATCTCGCCGTTCGCGCCCTTGAGCACGCTGGGTTTCGTGTGGAGCGAATCGAATGGCTTGATCGTGCTCGCCTATGTACTGGGCGCGGTGTGCATGTATTTCACGGCGCAGAGTTACGCGACCATGACTGAAACCTTGCCGACGGCGGGGTCGGTCTACGGCTTCGCCCGTCATTCATTGGGAGTTTTCCCTGGATTCATCGCCGGCTGGATGATCTTGTTGGATTACTTACTGATTCCCGCATTCGTTTACGTGCTGATTGCAGTGGCATTGGAGTCGCTGCTGCCGGGCGTCGATCGCGGAATCTGGATCGTATTGATGGTGGCGATGACCACGGGCGTCAACTGGTTCGGCATCACGGTCACCTCACGCGCCAACTTCACTGCGGTCGCACTGCAGGTCATTATCCTGGTCGGATTTCTGATATTGGGCGTGTTTGCGCTGTATGCCGGCAAGGGCAATGGCGCGTTGACGCTCAAGCCGATGTTCGACGCCGCCACCTTCGACGCCGGCAAGATATTCAGCGCGACCTCGATTTGCATCATGTCCTTCCTCGGTTTCGATGCGGTGTCGACGCTGGCCGAAGAAGTGGAGGGCGGCGACCGGCGGGTTGTCGGCAGGGCCATCATTGCGGTACTGGTCCTATCCGCGATTTTCTTCGTCGCCGTTACCTGGGTCCTCGGCAACCTGTTGCCTGGAATTGCGATCAAGGACCAAGCGGCCGCCGCGTATGAATTGGCGGCGTGGGCCACGGGCCCTTGGACCGCGGTGGTGCTGGCGTGGGCGTATGCCGGCATCGTCGGGTTGTCGAATGCGTTGCCGATGCAGGCAGGCGTGGCGCGAGTAGTATTCGCCATGGGGCGCGATCGACAGCTGCCGCGAATCCTGGCACGGGTCCATCCGCGCTACCACACGCCTTACATGGGCATGTTGGTCACGGCCGCCTTGTCGCTCGCCGTGGCCGCGTACATGAAAAACCGGCTCGACGACTTGGCTTCGATAGTGAACTTCGGCGCCTTGAGCGGATTTCTGTTCCTGCACATCTCGGTGCTGGCGTATTTCGGCGTCAAGCGGCGCTCGGCGGCGTGGATTAGGCATTGGTTGGTGCCGATTTGCGGGATCATCGTGGTGCTCGCCGTGTTCTCCGGCATGAGCGCACTCGCCGTCAAAGTGGGCTCGGTGTGGCTGGCCGTGGGCGTAGTGTACGGGCTGGTGCTGAAAGCCAAGCACCGAGAGGAAATACACGTACCGCTGTAGTACCCCGCGTGCGATCAGCGGGGCGCGCGATTGCGAGAATCGCGCCCGTAGTAGTCGGGATAGTCGGCGGTCAATCCCTTGAAGCGGCGGTGTACCCAAAGATACTGTTCGGGTACGCGGCGAATCTGCGCCTCCAGTAAACGGTTGAAGCGCTCGACGTCGCAAATAGCGTCGACGCCGGGAAAATCCTCGAGAGCGGGCCCGATCACGACGCGATACCCGGCATTGCCCGGCAGTCGCTCCGGGAAGTAGGTCAAGACGGCGGCGCCGGAAATGCGCGCCAGACGCGACGTGGCGGTGGTGGTGGCGGCCGGGATCCCGAAAAAATTCACCATCGCCGCNNTTGTTGCGGTAGCTCTGATCCGGCGCGTACCACACCGCCTCATTCTTTTTGAGGGCGCGGATCATGGTGCGTATGTCGTCGTGCGCGATCGGTTTGCCGTTGCGCGAGAAGCTGGTCAACATTGTGTGCGAAAGGACCGCGTTTTTCATCGGTCGATACACCACATTGAGCGGTACGACGGTGCCCAGGATGCGGGTGGCGATTTCGATGGTGGTGAAATGGCCGCCGATCATAATGGCGCCGCGGCCTTTGGCGAGCGCCGCCTGCAAATGCTCGAGGCCCAGGACTTGGGCGAGCTTGTTCACCTGACGGTCGCTACTCCACCAAGTATTGGCCGTTTCGCACAAACCCATCCCTAAGCTTTGGCAGTGGCGGTCGACCAAGTCGGCCTGCTCCTGCGGCGAAAGCGCGGGCATACACAATTGGATGTTGCGGCGTGCGATGCGCACATAGGCGAGCGGCAGGCGTCGGATGAGTCTGCCCAGGGCCGAGCCAACATGTCGTTGCGCGGAGAACGGCAACAACTCGATGGCGCGCAACACGCTCAAACCCAGCCAAGTCGCCCAATACTTGGGCAGGAAAAGTTCTAACCGCATCGCCCATACGCGCGCACGCTCGATGCTGCCCCCCGTCCCGCGTTGCATTTGGCGAATGTATTCATTGCTTCAATGTATTCGTTGCTTCAGCGATCAACTACCGTAGATCGCGAGCAGGCCAAAAGAATAGCTGCGTTGCGCGGCCGTTACCAGATGCCGCGGGCTACGTGGCCTACGGGGAGCCAAGGATTGCAGGCATTGGTCTGCTGAGCGGTTTGTGCATCGCAGCATAATTGCGCTTCGTCGCACGCCGGCCGGAACCCTAGAGTCTTGAGCGGCATCGAATACTGCCGGCGGCGCTCTCCTGGTAGAGGCTTCCTTACGAGAAATATTCGTATTTATTAGCCAATTGCTGTAGCATCCGGCCCGGTTCGTGATTTCTACTTGGTCCGTTTCTGGTCACCGCGCCGCTCCGGCGTCACCTTGACCACAACCCACAAAGCAGGTTTCTTCGATCCAGGTGGCAGGCACTCTGCACATTGCATCGCAGTACGCACGCGTGACCGGCCGATAGCTTCTTTTGTAGTAGGTATTCTTCAAATGACGAAAATGTATGTTGGCAATCTCCCGTTCTCAATGGACGAGTCCGCGGTGCGCGCGCTGTTCGAAAAGCATGGCGCCGTACAGTCGGTTGCGCTGATCAATGATCGCGACACCGGTCGGCCCCGCGGCTTCGGCTTCGTTGAAATGGCTAGCGCAGATGCTGCGCGCGCCATGCAGGCCTTGAATGGCCA